>JAKALI010000116.1 GCA_021813195.1 Pseudomonadota bacterium | reverse complement strand
CGGGGCGGAACTCTTGGAGCGCGGTCTGGGCAAGCGGTTGCTGATCTCGGGTGTCAATGCCCAAACCGGCCAAGCTGACGTTAAACGGCTGTCGGGTTTGAGCGCTGAAACGTTCTCTTGCTGTGTTGATCTGGGCTATTTTGCTCGCGATACGGTCGGCAATGCACTAGAGGCCCGCACATGGGTCAATGAACGAAAATACAACTCCATCATCGTCGTCACGTCGAGCTTCCACATGCCGCGAAGTCTGAGTGAGTTGGCGCGCGAGTTGCCCAACGTTCGACTCGTGCCACATCCTGTCATGCCGCGGGGTGGAGCAGGCGAATCCTGGTGGCTCGATCCCATGATGACCAGACATTTGGTTGCCGAATATCTAAAGTTCCTGCCATCTGCTGCCCGGCTCGCCGTTCAGCGGTTGCGTCAGCCTTTTAGGGCGAACTCTATTGCCGAGGCGAACAGTGCGGGACACCCTGGACGCTGAAGCGCCGGTCGCGGGCACACGCGCGACGAGGGCCCGCGGGTTACATTCCTCCTGAGACCTCCCGGACATGTTCAGAAGCCTTCTCTATGCCGCCGCGTTCTATCTGCTTACGGCCATCATGCTGGTCGGCCTGTCTTGGCTGCTGCTGGCACCGCGCAGCTGGGCTATGGCTGGGTTGAAGCTTCATGCCCGCCTTGCGACGTGGCTGCTGGCCGCGATCGTCGGCACGCGCATGGAGGTTCGCGGTCACGAGAAGCTGCCGCCAGGACCCGTTCTTGTCGTCGCCAAACATCAATCGACATGGGACACGTTCGCTCTCATTCCCCTGTTTGAAGATCCGGCTATTGTTCTCAAGGACGAATTGAAGTGGATCCCGTTCTATGGCTGGTTCTGTGTGAAATTCGACCACATCCTCGTTAAGCGGGATAAGGCGGCGGCTGCTTTGCGCGCGCTCGTGCGCGAAGCTAAGCTCAGGGTCGCCCAGGGCCGGCAGATCCTCATTTTTCCTGAGGGCACGCGCAAGGCGCCGGGAGCCCCGCCCGATTATAAGCCCGGCTATCTCGCGCTCTATGAAGCGCTCGATGTCCCATGTGTTCCGCTCGCTCTCAATTCAGGCGTGTTCTGGCCCCGCCGGAGCCTTCTGCGGCGACCTGGGACAATCGTCGTGGAATTTCTCGAGCCGATCCCGCCGGGACTTGATCGCAAAGCAGCGCGGGCGCTGATCGAGGGTCGGCTGGAGGCGGCGTCGGCTCGGTTGGTGGCTGAGGCCATAGGCTCCCCGGATGCGTCCGAACCGGCGGAACGCTTGGCTTCACCTTGAATTAAGAACGCGTGAAGAACAAAAGAAAAACATTTGTTGACTTTGCGGAGAAGTCAGGCCACACTAATTGCGAGTAAGTGCCATTCATGCAGCCAGGGTCGCCATGTCGTTCACGCCGACATTTCCTGCACCCATTTCCGAGGCCATCTGGGAGGCGAAATATCGCTTGAAGGTCCCGGACGGCGTGGGCGGTGCGGGCCTTGAAGCAGATCGCAATTTGGCGGCGACGTTTGAGCGTGTTGCAAACGCAGTTGCCGCTGCCGAGGGCGGGGGTAAGCGAAGCCGGAAGGCGTGGAGCGGGCGCTTTTATGATGCGATCGCCGATTTCGGTTTTTTGCCAGCGGGCCGCATCTTAGCTGGCGCTGGCAGTCGGCGTGATGTGACGCTCTTTAATTGCTTCGTCATGGGCCGGATCGACGATGACCTGGCGAGCATCTTCGACAATCTCAAGGAAGCCGCTCTGACGATGCAGCAGGGGGGCGGCATCGGCCAGGATTTCTCAACCTTGCGACCAGCCGGCGCGCTCGTGCGCTCGATTGGTGCGGATGCCTCCGGCCCCGTGAGTTTTATGGACGTGTGGGATGCAATGTGCGCGACGATACGGTCGGCAGGGGCGCGGCGCGGCGCCATGATGGCGACCATGCGCTGCGATCATCCTGATATTGAAACCTTCATCGCCGCCAAGTCCGATCCGCGGCGCCTGCGCAACTTCAATCTCTCGGTCCTCGTCACCGATGCCTTCATGCAGGCCGTAACTGCCGATGCGGCGTGGCCGCTCAAGTTCGAAGGCCGCATCTATCGTGAGGTCTCCGCCCGCAGCCTGTGGGACAAAATCATGCGGGCGACCTACGAGTATGCCGAGCCCGGTGTGATCTTTATCGATCGCGTCAACGCGACGAACAATCTCGCCTATGTGGAGACAATTTCGGCGACGAACCCGTGCGGCGAGCAGCCATTGCCGCCATACGGAGCGTGTCTGCTCGGATCAATCAATCTGACGCGTTTCGTCAAGCGCCCATTTTGTGTCGATGCTGCACTCGATGTGGCAGCGCTCGAAGAGCGCGTGCAGGTCGCCGTGCGCTTTCTCGATAATGTCATCGACGTCTCACGTTTTCCTCTCCCGGCCCAGCGTCACGAAGCGCGCACCAAACGCCGGATCGGTCTCGGCATCACGGGTCTTGCCGACGCCTTGGCCATGGTTGGACAGCGCTATGGCAGCGAAGCTGCAGCGCAGCAGGCTGCTCATTGGATGGCGGCGTTGTCGCGCGCCGCCTACCTGGCCAGCAGCCAGTTGGCGCGCGAAAAGGGTGCGTTTGCGCTGTTTGACCGGGATCGGTTTTTGCAGGCCCCGCATGTCGCCGCGCACGACAAGGATGTGCGCCGCGCGATCGCACGGTACGGCATTCGCAATGGCTGCCTGACCTCGATTGCGCCGACGGGGACGATTTCGTTATTTGCTGGAAATGTGTCGAGTGGCATCGAGCCTATATTCGAATTGTGGACAAAGCGGCGGATTCTGGATGCGCACGGTCGCACGCAGGAGGTGGTGCTCGACGACTATGCCGTACGCTTATTCCGCCTACAGCACGGTGAGGATGCGGCTTTGCCGGAAGTGTTCGTGACGGCGTCTCAGCTGACCCCCCACGAACATATGCGCATGCAGGCGGCGCTACAGCCCTACGTCGACAGCTCGATTTCGAAAACTATCAATTGCCCGGCGGATCTTCCCTTCAGCGACTTCGCTGACATTTATCGCGAAGCGTATGCGTCGGGTGTTAAGGGGTGCACCACATTTCGCCCCAATGCCATCACCGGTGCGGTGCTCAAGGCAGCTGAGACGCCAGACAGCAATCGTTCCTCCGCAACCGCGCGAGCCGTTTCGACGATTGAGGAGGCCGCAAAGGGCAGCGAGGCACAGGCGCTCCGCAACAGAACGTCGCCGACATCGGTTGTCACAACCTGGACGCAAGCCAGCGATCCGAAACATGCCGCAAGCATATCATCGCCCGTTGTCTATCTGGCGAAACCGATCGAACGGCCTGTGGCCTTGAGCGGGGCGACCTACAAGGTCGTATGGCCGGGAAGTGACCACGCGCTGTATGTCACCATCAATGACATCGAGGTGGAGGGCTCAGAGGGCGCAAGTGGCCCCCGTCGGCGTCCGTTCGAAATCTTTATCAACACGCGAAACCTGGAACACCATGCATGGACAGTCGCGCTTACGCGGATGATCAGTGCCGTGTTTCGCCGGGGCGGCGATGTTTCCTTCGTGGCCGAGGAGCTCAAAGCCGTCTTCGATCCGCAAGGTGGCCAGTGGATCGCTGGGCGCTATGTCCCGAGCTTGCTCGCCGCCATCGGCGATGTTGTGGAAACCCATATGCGGCACATCGGAGCCTTGAGCCCCGGGCATGACGGCTCCGGCAGAGCTGGCACCCTTGAACACGCAAGAGCTGACAATCGCGGCGCAAAGCTGAGCCCGCGAGAATCGGGCAGGAACGTGATGCCCGTTTCGGGGACGCATGCTGTAAGCGGCCGGATTTGTCCGAAATGTCGCGCGCGGGCATTCGTGCGCCAGGAAGGGTGCTGGATTTGCACGGAATGTGGATTTTCCAGATGCGGCTGAAGGTTAGAAAACGTGTGCCCGAGGAATTCACTTCGCCGCAGTGCGCTGCGCCGGGACGCAGCAGGCTTGCCGTCTCCTCCTGGGGCAACCGATTACCGAGAATTCACCCTGCCACAAAGTCACTCGGATGGGGCCACACTTCATCCAGAAATCTGAGCGAGAGTCTGCAACAACGGAACAGGCGTCGAAGGCCGGACAACGGTCGGGTTCAGATACGAGGGTGTGTTATGGCCGCTGAGGTCATTTCTCTTGCGAATTATCGAGCGAGCCGCAAGTTGGCAGGGTCCGTTTCGGGGGCCGCCGCTTTGGCTGGGGCCGAGGACATCGCCGGTCGTTTCCACTTTTGGGCAGGTGCATCGGGCCGCCGTTACGTGCACACGATCTACAGCCTCATTGAGTGTCCTGCTCTGCCCTCGGGGAATTATGTTCTCGTCCATCGCGACGGCGACGGCCGAAGACTCGTGCTGGCGATTGGCCGCGTGCGCCATGAAGCACCGAGCCTAAACTTGGCTGAGATTCGCCGTCGGGGTGCCGAACTCGGGGCCAACGAGGTGCATGTCCACCTTCTCGCTCCGAATTCGAAGCAAAGCCGCTTGATCGAAACGGATCTGCGCAGTGGGCAGTGCTGCAGCTCGCCGCCCCACATGTCGATTTCCAACTGATGGCGCATCGAGATCGTAACCCTAAGGGCCGCTGTGTGAGTGTTCGACGATCGGACCTGCGTTGAACTCGTGAACTGAGCGGAGCCATTAGGCGGCGGAAGGCGTGCACCCTGCATGCAGGTCCGGCGCTTTCGCAGTCAAGCGAGTGTCAGCGCGCGGCGAAAGGCGAACCGGTGACGCGCGGGCAGGCGGGGGGGCGTCCTGACCGCCGGCCGCGCAGCAAATGACCGGCAGCGCGACCGATGACGGTCCCGTCTGCCCTCGATTTCAGCTGTTTGGACGACGACCGGCGGATCGAGAGCGGCGGCTGGGGAAGACCTTGGGGGCACGAGGCCCAGCTGCGAGTCCCCCCCACCCGACCGTGCTCCGAGTCCGGCCAGGACGCTGAGGCGCTCCAGATCGCGCTGGCGGATACCGAGTGCCCGCAACCTCGCGAGCGTCGCCTCCAGATAGGCAAGATTCGTTCCGGCCACGCCGCACGCCGCCCGAATCGTTTCGGCCTGGCGGGCAAGGGGTAGAGAGCCAGCATAACTGGGATGGTGCGGTTCGGCGACGTAGGTAAGAACGAATGCGCTGCCCTCATCGATCTCGCGGATTTGGGCGGCAACAAACGCTTCCCGGTAGACACCGTAAATCAGCTCGCGTGCATGCAGGTAGGCGCGCACGTCGCGGACGTCCTCGGCTCGGACGCGATAGGCGAGACCATCGCACACCCCACCGCGCTCCAGTCCGAGCACGAGGCCCGGCCGCTGGGGTGATCCGCGATAGTAGAGCGAGTAGACGCAGAACGCCCGGCGATAGCCATGAAGGCGCGCGGGGCGAACCTCCGCGTAGGCAAAGCCCGGATTCCATATCAGCGAACCGTAGGCGAACACCCATAAATCCTGGCACTGGCAGGGGGGAGCTGTGGTGGCCGTGGCCGGCAGCGCCGACATGTCACGTTTCCCCGGCACGGGCGGGCGGGACGCGTCCAAAGTCTGGTTTGGGCGTGTCCTGCCCCGCCTCAATGATGCCGCGACGAATGGCCCGCGCATCGGCGAAGGTTCGCTCAAGCACAGCCCCATCGCCGAACCGGATCGCTCGTTGGAGTGCGGTCAAGTCTTCGCTGAAGCGTCCGAGCATTTCCAAAACGGCCTCGCGATTGTTCAAGAAGACATCGCGCCACATCACAGGATCGGATGCCGCAATACGCGTGAAATCGCGGAAGCCGCCGGCAGAGAACTTGATCACTTCGCTGTTGGTGACGCGCTCAAGATGGGCGGCGGTATTGACGATATTGTAGGCGATGAGGTGGGGCAGGTGCGATGTGATGGCGAGCACCATGTCATGGTGCTCTGGCGTCATGATTTCGACGTGTGAGCCGAGCTGGCGCCAGAAGGTCTCAAGTCGCGCAATTGCTATCGGCCGCGTGTCGGTTTCGGGCGTCAGGATGCACCAGCGCCCGTCGAAGAGCTCCGCAAATCCCGCCTCTGGCCCCGATTGCTCCGTTCCTGCGATGGGATGGGCTGGAACAAAATCGACACCGTCCGGAACATGCGGACGCACGTCGCGCACGACGGCCCCCTTCACCGAGCCAACGTCCGTAAGGATCGCGCCGGGTTTCAGCGCCGGTGCAATGTCCGCAGCGATCTTGCCACATAGGCCGACCGGGACACACAGGATGACGAGATCGGCACCGGCCACTGCCTCGCGCGCTAAGGCAAAGCCCTCGTCAATCAATCCGAGGCGTAATGCCGTCTCGATCGTCTGATGCGAGCGCGCCGAGCCTGCGATCGACCCGGCGAGACCTGCGCGACGGCAGGCGAGCGAAATCGATGAGCCAATGAGCCCGACCCCGATCAGGGCAACGCGATCAAACATGGGATGCTGATCCATGCTCATGACATCCCCCGCGCGAGAAAGTCGCTGAGAGCCTCTACGACAGCGCGATTCTCGGTTTCGGTTCCGATTGTCATGCGCAGGCAGTGGGGCAGACCGTAGCTTGCGACTTTGCGCAGAATGATGGCCCGCTGCTTGAGAAACACGTCGCAGTCAGCCGCCGTTTGTCCTGCGGTGTCTGGGAAATGGATCAGCACGAAGTTGGCCGAACTGGGCGTGACGTGAAGCCCGAGCGCTGCGATCTCGCGTTCCACCCAACCGCGCCACTTCGCGTTATGGGTCGCTGCGGCTTCGATATGGGCCGTGTCGATCATGGCCGCAGCGCCGGCGGCGATCGCAGGCGTGGAAAGATTGAATGGTCCGCGCACGCGATTGAGTACATCAGCGATGGCGGGCGGACAGTACGCCCAGCCGATGCGCAGCGCGGCAAGGCCGTAGATTTTCGAAAACGTGCGCGTCATGACCGTGTTTTCGGTCTGAGTGACGACTTCGATCCCGGCTTCGTAGTCCGCGGCCGTGACATATTCTGCATAAGCGGCATCCAGCACCAGCAGGATGCGGGACGGCAATTGGCTGCGAAGCCGCCGGATTTCATGCGCGCCGAGGTATGTGCCGGTCGGATTGTTCGGATTGGCAAGAAAGACGATGCGCGTGCGCGCGGTGACGGCCGCCAGGATCGCATCGACGTTCGCCGTAAAATTCGTCTCTGGTGCGATGACGGGCGTGGCACCGCAGGCGAGGATCGCGATGCGGTAGACGAGAAATCCGTGTGTGGTGTAGATCGCTTCATCGCCCGGCGCGAGATAGGCGTGTGCCAGCAGGCTCAGCAACTCGTCCGAGCCCGCGCCGCATACGATCCGCGCCGCATCCAGTCCGAAACGCTGGGCGATCGCTGCGCGCAAGGCGCTCGCCTGTCCGTCGGGATAGCGCGCGAGCGCGTCCGCGGCCGCGCGGTAGGCGGCAACGGCCGTCGGGCTCGGGCCGAGAGGCGTCTCGTTGGAAGATAGCTTGATTGGGGTGCGCCCGCCCGCGATGTGGCTCTCACCCGGCACGTAGGCTTCGATGTCCAAGATACCAGGATTGGGGGTTGGAAGCGCAGGGCTCATGGCAACGGGCGTCTTTCAGCAGATCGCAGTTGGAGAAATGTGCGCACGTCGATTCGCAAAGGCGGGCGAAAGACGCGGCGCGAGCGGTCAGGGTGGTTCGCGACGAGGCCGACGAACGCCGTCTGACCTATACGACCGCAGGCGGCAGCGGAAGAGTGCAATTCCACGCGGGTCCGCTCAGTCCGTGACGGAGGGACAGGCCCCGGCATCGGGCCACGTCTCGGGACAGGGTGACGGGTACGGGTGGCCTGCTCGGGTTCCGAGAGGTGTGAGGCGCGGGACTAGTGCTTGCTTCGGGCGGGGCGAGCAGTTAGAAGCGTCGCTCGCCGTGCTTGCCGCAGCGTCCCGGAGAGGTGGCAGAGTGGTCGATCGCGCCGCACTCGAAATGCGGAGTACGGGCAACCGTACCGGGGGTTCGAATCCCTCCCTCTCCGCCATTTGCCTCGTTCGGGCCGCGAAAGCCACTCGCGAGCATCTTTTAAAACGCAAGCTTTCGCAGTTGATTGGCCGTCTCGCCGATCTCACGATCTCTGCCGGTCTTTTGCCATCCTCCCCCTCAGGTGACGAGTTGGGGCACCAGATGAATGCGAGGCATGGGGGACAAGCCCGCCCAAAGCGAGCTTTCTGCCGTTCGCGCGCAGCCCCTCAAAGACCCTGGCTGGCTGGCAGACCGCGGTGGGGCAGGCCTCACCCTAAGCCCCAATGACGCGAGTGGCGGGCAGCTTGTGGGGCCTCCGCGGCGGGCGGATCGAGAGGGGGCACGGGTCATTCGCGGATATGTCGCTCGAGGCGGTCCAGAAAGCCGCACCTCAAGCGGGCGAAACAGCAGGCGGCGGCGCGGGCATCTGCGCCAACGAGAAGGCGATTGCGCAAAAGCAGCCTATCGCCGCCACAACTTTCGGGCGGATGTTCAAAGTAGCCCCTCTCGCTGCGAGACGAATTGCACTCCAAAGCAAAGTCGACGAGGCGGTGGCGTTCGCTGACGGCGACTGTGCCTTTCCAAGAAACTGAAATTTGCGCGTTGAATCGATGACGTTCGGTGACCTTCTTGATGTGCCGACCCCCATTGGTTCGACGCGCGCGAGACGTCGAAGCGGGCGCTGTCGCAATTGAGCAGTCGGTTGCGCCGTGAGGACAATGGCCTCGCCATGTGTTGGCGGCTCGTGCGAGGTTGGCATGAAGCGTCGCGCTGTGAAACATCATATCCCAATGTATGGGTTGGAGGTCTCGGATTCCGTTGGATTGCGGCTCGGGGGCTCGCTCGCTCCCAAGCGTTGGGGACGTGCGGTAGAGGCACCGGCTCGCGGCGTCTGTGCGAGCTGTGAGGGCTGCGCTTCGGAGTACGATGCGTGGCCAGGCTATTCGACCCGGGGATCTGCCAAAGCCCGCCGAGCGAACAGGGAGCACAGGCTGCCGCAACTCTCAATTGTTGATACGAAGACGTTGCCGGGGGAAGCTGTCCGGCCTAACCTACGTCCAGTCGTTCGGGGGAGCCGGCCTGCGGGTAAGACACGACAAAGGCAAAAGCAAGTCTTGCGGGGTACGCTCGCTTGAAAGGCGGGTTTGCGACTTGCACGCAAGTCACCTTCCGGCGCCTTACGAGAGATAACCCCTGATCCTGTCCAGAATAGCACTGCCCGGAGTCGATGCCTGTGTCAGCCCTTCGGTTTCCATGCTTTCACCTGGCTTTTGTCGCCGTGCTCCTCCCAATACACGTGCACGCCGACGAAGCGGAGAAAGCCGCTCAGCCCCTTCCCGATGTTGCCCTGACTGTCCAATCGCAAGAGATTGAGGATCTAAAGTCCGTACTGGCAACGGTGCGCAGCAAAAAAGTCATTGACGCCAGGGTTCGCACCCCAGGCACGGTGGCCTCTCTCTCGATCACCGAAGGCGATCTCGTCGAGGCAGGTCAAGTGCTGGGGACTGTTGTCGATCCCAAAATTGCGCTGCGGCTCAAAGCCTCCGATGCGCAGATCGTGGCGCTAGAGTCGCGTGTAGCCACCGCGAAGGCGGATCTACAGCGAAC
>JAKALI010000115.1 GCA_021813195.1 Pseudomonadota bacterium | reverse complement strand
CGACGCAGCGCAAGCCCAACATCGCCCTGGCAAAACGCATCCTCGACTGGGCCCCTCGCGTGGCGCTGGACGATGGGCTGACCCACGCCATCGCCTACTTCCGCGGCTCGAACGGCGGGGCCGCGTAGCGAAATTTGAGTTTAAACGAAGACGATTACAGCGTCATCGCGACCAACTCGCGTGACGATCTTCTGTTGACCATTGGGTTCGTGTCTGACACGATCGCTCATGGACTTCGAGATAATCGGCGACATTTCTCATGTAGAGACGTTCGCTGTTGGCTCCGGCATCCGGGAAGTCGCCAGGCTACGGAGAATCTATGGAAAAGGCCGCTGGAGGAAGCGAAAAGGCATTGCACGCGTTCGGTTGGCCGATGGCTCTGTGCACCTTGCGGAAGTTCATTGGTACGAAGCATCGGGTATCGGGAAAATGGAGTTCAAGATCAAGCGCCTCCTGTAAGGATTGTTCCATGACAAAAAATGCACTTCAGCAACTGGTGGTTTGCGTGAAGAATGACGGCTACGCCGTGTCTTTGGAGACCCGCAAAATTTACGTCTCTATCGCCGATCCGCTGGCGGAGAAGCACGGGCAATTGCGCGTGATCGACGAGTCTGGAGAGGACTATTTGTATCCAAAGGCTTTCTTCCGAGCTGTAGCGCTCCCGCAGTCGGTAAAGAAGGCGGTTCTAACTGCGGCTTGATAGCGAGCCGCCGAGGCAGCACTTTCTTGTCGGATAACGCCGCACAGTTGGCAAACCGGACGAAGCCGTAAGCATGCAGAGGGGAGGCGGATCGATGCGAACCCTCTCTTTCTGGCACTACGCAACTGACCGGGCGCCACAATCTCAAACATTGAAAATGCTGATCCTCAAGCGCAGCCTTGCGTTCAGGCTTACCTGATGACCAAGAATGGCAAGATCTGTAGCGCCCTGCCCCGTTTCCGTAGGAGCGAACTCGCTCGCGAAAAGTCCTCAAAGACCAACAAAATGCGCACCCGCCACACCCGCAATCGCCGCCTCAACTGGACGCAGCGCGTCGCGCTGGACGACGGGCTGACCCACGACGTCACCTTCCCGCTGTTTGTCGAAGTGGACGAAATCTACAACCTCGCCTGCCCCGCGTCGCCCATCCACTACCAGTTCGACCCGGTGCAGACCACCAAGACCAGCGTGCACGGCGCCATCAACATGCTGGGTCTCGCGAAGCGCGTAAAGGCCAAGATCCTGCAAGCCTCCACCAGCGAAGTCTACGGCGACCCGAAAGTCCACCCGCAGACCGAAGACTACTGGGGCAACGTGAATCCCATCGGGCTTCGCTCCTTGCTACGACGAAGGCAAGCGTTGCGCCGAAACCTTGTTCTTCGATTACCACCGCCAGTACCAACTCAAGATAAAGGTGGCCCGCATTTTCAATACCTACGGGCCGCGCATGCACCCCAACGACGGGCGCGTGGTCTCGAACTTCATCGTCCAGGCCTTGCGGGGCGCAGCCCATCACCATATACGGCGAAGGCAAGCAGACCCGCTCCTTCTGTTACGTGGACGACCTGGTCGACGGCCTGGTGCGGCTGATGCACTCCCCCGATGATTTCACCGGCCCCGTGAACCTGGACAACCCGGGCGAATTCACCATCCTGGAACTCGCGCAGAAGAACATCGCGATGACCGGCTCGAAGTCACAGGTGGTGCATCGCCCCCTCCCCTCCGACGACCCCACCCAACGCCAGCCCGACATCAGCCTGGCGAAGCGCGCCCTCGACTGGACACCGCGCGTCGCGCTGGAGGAAGGTCTCCAGTCCACTATCGAATACTTCCGGAGGATGGGAAACGCGTGATTGCTCCAGAAAACAATTCGCAGCTTTTGGTTGCTGCAACTTCCCATACCGCATTCTCCATCCCGCGATGACCTCCATTCTCTCCCGCGTTCCGCGGGGATCGCTTCTGGGAGCCGCTCTGCGGCTTCCTCTGCGACTCATACCTAAGCAGCAAGTAGTCACTGTGCGCTCCGGGTTAAATCAAGGCATGAAATGGATTGTTGGATCCAGCATCCATGGCTGCTGGCTGGGCCACTACGAGCAGGACAAGCAGGAAATTATCCGCCGCGTCGTCAAACCCGGTATGAAGGTGTTTGACATTGGTGCAAATGCTGGCTTCTACACTCTCGCGTTTTCCCGCCTGGTGGGACCTAGCGGGCATGTCTGGGCCTTTGAGCCGTTCGCAGAGAATGCCCAGAATCTATTGCGTCATGTTGCTCTTAACGGGCTTACCAACGTCACCGTGATCCAAGCTGCCGCGTCCGACCATACAGGGCTCGCCGGCTTCCGGGTTGCCGCCAGCAACTCGATGGGCGCGCTTTCGGCCGAGCAGAACGATTACCTGGTCCCTACCGTAGCGCTGGATGATCTGCTGGAGCGCGGCACCGTGCCTGTCCCGGAAGTCATCAAAATGGATGTCGAGGGTGCCGAAGCGCTTGTTCTGCGCGGAGCCCGGCGCGTGCTGCATACGGGGCAATCCATACTCTTGATCGCGCTGCACGGCGCGGAACCTCAACGAGACTGCATTGCACAACTCGCTGCATCTAGCTACCGAGTCACTTTGCTCGACGGGCAGACGACCGTAAACCCAGCCGTTCCATGCGATGAGATCGTCGCATGGCCGCTTTCGCAAGGAAGCGCTTAGATGTGTGGTATCGCCGGTGTTTTTGCGTACCGCGAATCGGCACCGCCCGTTGACGAGCAGGAACTCCTGCGCATCCGCGAGTCGATGATCCATCGCGGCCCCGATGGTGCGGGCCTGTGGATTTCCCCCGACCGGCGAGTCGGCCTCGCACACCGCCGGCTGGCTATCATCGATCTTTCCGATGCAGGCGCGCAACCCATGGCCACGGTCGATGGCAACTTTCGCATAAGCTTCAATGGCGAGATTTACAACTACCGTGAGTTGCGCCACGAACTCGAAGGCAAGGGCTATCGTTTTCATTCCACTAGCGACACCGAAGTCCTGCTGCTTCTCTATGCGGAGCGCGGCGTGGAGATGGTGCATGCCTTGCGTGGGATGTACGCATTCGCGATCTGGGACGAACGCAGGAAAGGCCTGTTCCTGGCCCGCGACCCCTACGGCATCAAGCCGCTTTACTACGCCGACGACGGTTGGACCTGCCGCTTCGCCTCCCAGGTCAAGGCCCTGCTGGCCGGCGGTAAAGTCTCGCGCCTGCCCGAAGCGGCCGGGCTGGTCGGTTTCTATATCTTCGGCAGCGTGCCCGAACCGTACACCCTGTACCAGGAAATCCGATCCGTCCCGGCGGGCTGTTATCAATGGGTGGACGCGACCGGCGCGCATGCCCCGGTGCAGTATTTCTCGATCGCACAGATATGGGCCGAAGCGGGCCAGACAGTACCAGCGGCCCGATCGGATCTTGCTGAAATCGTCCGTCAGGCGGTGCTCGACTCCGTGCGCCACCACCTGGTCGCCGACGTTCCGGTGGGCGCCTTCTTGTCCGCCGGCATCGATTCGGGCGCCTTGGTCGGCCTGATGGCAGAAATCCTCGACACTCAATCATCCGGCCTTTCTACCATTACCTTGGCCTTTGAAGAATTCCGCAACACCCACGCCGACGAAACTTCCCTCGCGGAAAAAGTCGCCCGGCACTTTGGCGTCAACCACACCACGCGCATTGTCGGTGAGCAGGAATTCCACGACGACCTGCCCAAAATCCTTGACGCCATGGACCAGCCCAGCATCGACGGCATCAACACCTGGTTCATCAGCAAAGCGGCCAGCGAAGCCGGCCTCAAGGTTGCCGTATCGGGGCTGGGCGGAGACGAGCTCTTTGGCGGTTATCCATCGTTCCGGGATATTCCAAAATGGGTGCGCCTGCTGTGGCTGCCAAGCCACATCCCCGGCCTGGGCGCATTGATGGAACAGGTGCAGGCCGCTTTTTCCCCTCTGTTCCCGCGCATCAATCCCAAAGCCGCCGGCATGCTTCGCTACGGCGGCACTTACCCCGGCGCCTATCTGCTGCGCCGGGGCCTTTTCCTACCGCGCGAACTGCCAGACCTCATCGGCAAGGAAATGGCGCAAGCTGGCCTGCGCCGCCTGCAACCCCTGAAACACATCCGGCGCCAGCTCACCAATACGAGTTCACAACTCACAGCGCACGGCCGCATCTCCACGCTGGAAGCCACCCTCTACATGCGCAACCAACTGCTGCGCGACACCGACTGGGCCAGCATGGCCCACTCGCTGGAAGTGCGCACTCCGCTGGTCGATGCCACCCTGCTGCGCCAATTGGCCGGACCACTCGCCACCGCCGCGCGGAGTAACCTCAAGCAACTGCTAGCTAGCAGCCCGACCAAATCTCTACCCGAAGTCGTCACTAGCCGGGCAAAAAGCGGATTCACGACCCCAATCAGCGACTGGCAGCAACGCGGCGACGGTGCTCAGCTTTGGCGAAAGATCCCCGCGCTGGTTCGCAAGGAGTGCCCTTGGGCGAGGCGCTGGAGTTACGTCATAGCTACACGCGGGCCAGTCTAAGCATGGCTTACATGTAAAACATTTGAGATTGATGTTACTGATGACTATTAACCATGAAGTGGAAATGCAGCGATCCTATTACGCCGAGACGGCGGCGCAGTACGATGGAATGCATCTTAACGAGAAAGACGAGCACTATTTCGCGCTAACTTTTATGGTCGCGGCTCTTGAGCATTTTCAGATACGTTCAATACTTGATATCGGATCAGGCACCGGCAGGGTGCTTCGACATTTAAAGATGCACTGCCCAGATATTCGTATTGTGGGCGTCGAACCTGTAAGTGAATTGCGTGATATTGGATACGGCAACGGATTGACGAAGCTGGATCTGATCGAAGGCGACGCGACAATGCTGGATTTTGGAACAGATGAATTTGATCTTGTTTGTGAATTTGGTGTACTCCACCACATTAGAAATCCTGAAATAGCGATATCTGAAATGCTCAGAGTGGCCAACAAAGCGATTTTCATTTCAGATGCAAATAACTTTGGGCAGGGCTCTCCTTTTACACGGTTGGTTAAACAGTGGCTCAACCTTGTAGGCTTGTGGAAATTTGCTGATTTAGTGAAAACAAATGGTAAGGGTTACTCTATAACTGCAGGGGATGGGCTGGCGTATTCATACTCGGTTTTTACTAACTACAAGCAGATTAGTAGGCAGTGCCGCCGAGTCCATTTGTTGAATACAAAAGACGGATCGATCAACCCATACAAAACAGCAAGCCATGTCGCGTTGCTTGGAATCAAGGACTAGGTGCAAAACCTTGAATCGGGAGGAGTCGTCATCCGCCTTCGCGCACACGGTGAATGGTTTTTAACAAATGCCAACTAAACATGTTGTTGTTTTAGAGCCAAATGGTGCTGAGCGCCATTATTGGCGAGACATCTGGCGCTATCGCGAACTCTTTCTAATACTAGCCTGGCGCGATGTGGCCGTGCGCTACAAACAGACGATTGTCGGAGTAGCTTGGGCAATTATTCGGCCCTTTCTCACGATGGTTGTTTTCACAATTATCTTCGGCAAACTGGCCAAGATGCCGAGTGATGGTAATGTACCTTACGCGTTGCTGGTATATGCCGGTATGCTGCCTTGGTACTTGTTCTCCGGCGTACTGGGCGAGGCTTCGAACAGTCTTGTCGCGAACACCAATCTGGTCGGGAAGGTGTATTTTCCGCGGATTATCATTCCATGCTCTTCAGCCGTTGTGGCTTTGGTCGACTTCACTATAGGCTTCGCAATTCTCGTCGGACTCATGTTTTGGTACGGGTTCTTCCCCGGTTGGGAGATACTTTTTTTGCCTTTTTTCATTCTGCTTGCCGTTGGGGCAAGCATTGGTCCTGCGCTCTTGATTTCAGCTTTAAACGTCAAGTATCGCGACTTCAGGTATGTCATCCCATTCATTCTGCAGTTTGGCCTCTACGTCTCGCCTGTTGGCTTCTCTAGTGCCGTAATCAACGACCAATGGCGCTTCCTGTATAGCCTAAATCCTATTGTAGGTGTAATAGATGGTTTTCGTTGGTGCCTGCTGGGTGGCGAGAGTCAGCTCTATCTGCCTGGATTCATAGTGAGTCTGGGGGTCGTGGCATTATTCCTTTGGTACGGGCTTAGGTTTTTCCGTCGAACGGAAAAAGCCTTTGCGGATCTGTTGTGATTGTTCACTTTGAAACCAGCATTCAAATTTCAGCAACGCAATGACTGATATAGTTATCCGTGCCGAAGGCCTCGGTAAAAAGTATGTCATCGGCCACCAAGCCGAACGTGAGCGCTATGTTGCCCTCCGTGACCTAATCGGCCAAACGGCAAAAAACTTGATTCGCACGGCCAAAGACATGTTTCATGGTCGCCCGATCGTAGCCGGTGACAGCACCGAGGAATTTTGGGCGCTAAAAGGCATCAATTTCGAAATCAAGCGCGGAGAAGTGGTCGGCATCATCGGCCGTAATGGGGCGGGAAAATCGACTTTACTCAAGATTCTTTCGCGCATTACAGAACCAAGCGAAGGGCGAGTCACAATCACTGGTCGCTTGTCCAGCCTGCTTGAGGTGGGCACGGGTTTCCACCCCGAACTCACTGGTCGCGAGAACATCTTTCTTAACGGCGCCATTCTCGGAATGCGGCGCGATGAGATTAAAGCCAAGTTCGATGAAATTGTCGCCTTCGCCGAGATCGAGAAGTTTCTAGACACCCCGGTGAAACGCTACAGCAGCGGCATGTATGTGCGCTTGGCCTTCGCTGTAGCCGCCCACTTGGAGCCCGAGATTCTGATTGTCGATGAAGTGCTGGCGGTGGGGGATGCCCAGTTCCAAGCCAAGTGTCTCGGCAAGATGCAGGACGTGGCCAAAGGCGGTGAGCGAACCGTCCTCTTTGTAAGCCATAACATGGGGGCGGTGCGCAATCTTTGCAAGTCGGGCATCTTGCTCTCAAGCGGGCAGGTGATTCAACGTGGGCCGGTGGAAGGCGTCGTTGACACCTACCTTCAGCAGGCGCACACAAGCGGTGATTTCGTGCCCAATGCGTCAAGCATCAGCCATCTAACGGGGTGCCAAATCCTGCACACGAATGGCCAGCCTGCGACTGCCCCATTCACGAATGAAGAACTTATGGTAGCCCTCAGATATACCAACTTGCGCGCAATTCGCGGCCTGCGCGCCGGCTTCTCCATCTCCTCCGCTGATGGCACTATCATCAGCACCTGCTGCCCTGAGGATGAGGGTGCTGTCACGCCGGATGCCGAAGGCAATCATCACGTCATCGCGCGCATTCCAAAGAATGTATTGATGAAGGGCTTGCATCAAATCAATGCCGCACTCTGGCACGGCGGAGAAGGCGAAATCTATGACGAGCAATCGGCCATCACCCAGTTCCAGATCGAAGCCGCGCGTGAGCGGGCCTACACATCGGAATATGCGCGAGCCGGCTTTATCCAGTTGCCAGTGAGCTGGCAGATTGAGGATTAATTTTGATTAAGAATAGTTTCCAATACGAGCTGCTAAAGCGGATCACGAGCGACCTCACGGAGTATCGTGCCAACAATGTTGATCGGTTGCGCTATCCGCTGGGGGATGTATCGGCCCTACGGAAGTTGGCGCCCCGTGTCTCCGACTTCATTCACAACAGTATGGCAAAACTGGGTTGGCGTCGGGACAATGCGTATCACAAGGCACTGATGCTGAAGAACCTAGCTGAACTACGGCCCATTCTAGAGGGTCTGGAGTGGCTTTATCAACGGCTCGAGGATGAAGTTTCCAAGCGTACTCTGGTGGAAGTGATGGCCTACCGTGTGCTTGGCTGCCGACACACACGACTGTCGCGATGCAACACTGCCTTCTGGCAGGGCGTGAGCGACATCCAAGGCAGAGCTATGAGTGTGCCCCATGCTGCGCGAATGGAGATTCTCGATGGCTGGCTTGACGATTATGACCTAACGGCACTAGGCCAGGATGTGCGCCTGCGCGCACACAAGCTCAACGTGCTAAACACCTTCGTGCTGGAGCAGTATCGCTTCAACGAACAGGGGGCACCCATCGTGGCCGCTGAACCGAGTGATGTGGTGCTTGATGGTGGCGGCTGCTGGGGAGATACCACGCTCTATTTTGCGGATCGCGTGGGTGCCAATGGTGCGGTGCATGTCTTTGAATTCTCCCCTGCCAATCTTGAGGTGATGAGACAAAACTTGGACCGCAACCCGAAATTGAAACCTCGCGTGCATATCCATGAGGAGGCGCTCTGGAATGTGACTGGCGAGACGCTTCACTTTGGAGAAGCTGGCCCCGCCACGACATTGACCGCTGAAGGAACGGGTGGACTTGAGGCCACTACCCGTCATGTGGATAGCTGGGCGGCAGCAGACGGGGGGAGACATGTGGATTACATCAAGTTGGATGTAGAGGGCGCTGAAGGCCGCGTGCTGGAGGGTGCTCGCCACACCATCCAATCGCAGAAGCCAAAGCTTGCCGTAGCTCTATATCATTCGCTGGCGGACTTCGTGACGCTGCCCCAGGTCATCGATCAGATGCTGCCCGAGTACCACTTCTACCTTGGCCATTACACGATTCACGCCGAAGAAACGATCTTGTTTGCCACCTGTGAGTAAAACGAGCCTATGAACATCAACATCGTCAAACCCTTCATGCCCGATCTCAGCGAGATCGCGGAGGACTTTGCCAAGTGCCTCAGCACGGGGCTCGTTACCAATAACTCGCCGCACGTGCGGATGTTTGAAGATAAACTCCAAGAATTCTACGGTTGCCCAATCAAACCATCGGTGAACTGTAATGGCGAATTGGCGCTTTACCATCTCATTCAGGCCTGGAAGCACAAGATGGGTGTCGGTCCGCATGAGTCCTTCGAAGTGCTGGTGCCCTCCTTTACATTTTCAGGCACCATCAATGCTTTGGTCACCAACAACCTGAAGCCGGTCTTTTGTGATGTGGATGATTCCCTGATGTTGGACTTGGAGAAGGCGGTTGTCGACTCTCCAGACGTGCGCATGATTCTGCCCGTGGGCGCCTACGGAAACATCGTTGATCTCGAGAAGCTCCAACAGGTCGCCCGTGAGAAGAAGCTAGCGGTCATCCTCGACAACGCACCGGCGTTCGGCACCAAGTTCAAAGGCAAGCATGCCTGGGAGTATGGCTTCAGTGAGATCATCAGCTTTCACGCCACCAAGATCCTCAATTCCATGGAAGGCGGTGCAAGCATCGTCAATGATCCTGAACTCGACGATCTTCTACGTAGATTGCGTGACTTTGGTCAGTATGAAAAATCGCGGGGCGACGTGGATATTCCGGGTCTGAATTCGAAGATGACGGAGGTCTGCGCGCTCATAGGCCTGCGCAACCTCGCCAAGGCAGACTTCATCATCGGTAGCCGGGCGAAAAATGCAGCGCGCTATATTGAGTTCTTCGGCAGGATGGAGTCTCAGGGACTTCTGCGCACAATGAAAGTGCGGCTTGATGTGGTATGCCCATACCTCTACTTCCCCATCATCCTCAATGAGGAGGCGACCGCATTCGTTCAGTACATGGCGAAAAATAATATTGCCGCGCGCCGCTACTATACGGCTAAGATC
>JAKALI010000114.1 GCA_021813195.1 Pseudomonadota bacterium | reverse complement strand
TGGCAGCCGCGAGGGCCGAGAGGGCTGCGACCGCCACGTGATAGCGATCGACTTCGAAATGACGGCGTAATCGGCGGCGGTAATCGGAGCGACCGAAGCCGTCAGTCCCAAGCACCGTGAAGCATCCCGGGATGTAAGCACGAATTTGATCGGCAAATGCCTTCATGTAGTCGGTGGCGGCAATGACGGGATCATCGGCGCGATCCTGCAGCACGGTCGTCACATAAGGCGCGCGCGGTGGCTCATGCGGATGAAGTCTGTTCCAACGCTCGATTTCAAGGCCGTCTCGGCGCAACGCGGTAAAGCTCGTCACACTCCATATGTCCGCAGCCACCCCAAAGTCGTTTTCCAGGAGCTCAGCGCCGGCAATGACCTCACGCAGAATTGCACCGGAACCCATGAGCTGCACGCGGGGATGTTTGGTGCCCACCTGAGCTGCTTTGAACCGATACATCCCGCGCACGATGCCCTCCTCAACACCTTCCGGCATCGGAGGCTGGACGAAGTTCTCGTTGGTCACAGTCAGATAATAGTAGACGTCGTCCTGGTCAGCGAGAAGGCGTTTGAGCCCCTCACGAATGATGACCGCCAGCTCGTAGGCAAACGCGGGGTCATAAGCGATGCAATTCGGAATGGCGCTCGCCAAGATGTGACTATGACCATCCTGATGCTGCAGACCTTCGCCATTGAGCGTCGTGCGCCCGGATGTGCCTCCAATCAAGAACCCGCGTGCGCGCATGTCACCTGCGGCCCACGCCAGATCGCCGATGCGTTGGAAGCCGAACATGGAATAATAGATGAAAAACGGGATCATCGGCACGTTCGACGTGGAGTAGGACGTGGCCGCGGCGATCCACGAGCTCATGGCGCCCGCCTCGTTGATGCCCTCTTGCAGGATCTGCCCCGATTTGTCTTCTTTGTAGTACATGAGCAGATCAGCGTCTTCTGGCCGATAGAGCTGGCCGACCTGACTGTAGATTCCGAACGTACGGAACATGCCCTCCATGCCGAAGGTGCGGCTTTCGTCCGGCACGATGGGCACGATGTGCCGGCCGATGCCTTTGTCGCGCATCAGACGAGTAAGCAGCTGCACGAACGCCATCGTCGTTGAGATCTCCCGGCCTTCTGAACCTCGAAGCTGCGGCTCAAACACGCTGTTGGAAGGTAGGGATAGGACGAGATCGCTCTGGCGCCGGCGCTGAGGGAGAAATCCGCCTAACGCTCGGCGCCGCTCCATCAGATAGGTGTGTTCCGGGCTACCGTCCTCAAAGCGCAGAAATGGCAAGCGCTCCAGGTCGTCATCGGCAACGGGTATGGCGAAGCGATCGCGGAATTGTCGCAATGCGTGGAAGCCAAGCTTTTTCTGCTGGTGGGCGATCATTTGGCTCTCGCCAGCCGCCCCCATGCCATAGCCTTTGACAGTTTTGGCGAGAATGACGGTTGGCTGTCCCTTGTGCGCGACGGCCGCTGCGTAGGCGGCATACACCTTGCGCGGATCATGCCCACCGCGTGTGAGCGACCATATGCGCTCATCCGGCCAGTCTGCGACCAGCACCGCTGTCTCTGGATAACGGCCGAAGAAGTGCTTGCGAATGTAGGCGCCGTCTTTGGATTTCAAATCCTGATATTGCCCATCGTTGGTTTCCTCGATGAGCTGACGCAAGCGACCCGATACGTCGCGCGCCAATAAATCGTCCCAACTTGAACCCCAGATACATTTGATGACGTTCCAGTCGGCCCCGCGAAAATTGGCCTCGAGTTCTTGGATGATCTTGCCGTTGCCACGCACGGGGCCGTCCAAGCGCTGCAGGTTACAATTGATTACGAAGATCAGGTTGTCGAGTTTCTCGCGTCCTGCGAGCGAAATGGCGCCGAGGCTTTCTGGTTCGTCCATTTCACCGTCACCGCAGAACACCCACACTTTGCGTTGCGAGGTATCGGCAAGGCCGCGATCGTGAAGATACTTGAGGAAGCGGGCCTGATAAATGCCCATGATCGGCCCAAGCCCCATCGACACCGTTGGAAACTGCCAGAAATCGGGCATCAGCCAGGGATGGGGATAGGACGGCAATCCGTTGCCTTCCGTCTCCTGCCGGAAGTTTGCAAGCTGCTCCTCGGTCAGACGACCTTCGAGGAACGCGCGGGCGTAAATCCCAGGGGAGGAATGACCCTGGAAGAAGATCAAGTCGCCGCCGTGCTGCGGCGTTGGCGCGCGCCAGAAGTGCATGAAGCCCGTGTCGTAAAGCGTGGCGGCCGACTGGAAACTTGCGATGTGGCCACCGAGTTCGGTCGAGCCCGCATTGGCCCGCAGCACGATCGCCAGCGCATTCCAGCGGATGAGCGAACGGATGCGGTTTTCGATTTCACGGTTGCCTGGATGGGGAGGCTGGTGATGAGGTGGGATCGTATTGATGTAGGCGGTGTGCGCAGCGAAGGGCACGCGGGCACCTTGCCGACGCGCTGTCTCCACCGTCTTGGCTAGGATCTCATCAGCGCGCTGGCTTCCCTCGAACGCGATGACCGACGCGATCGCCTCTTGCCATTCCCGCACTTCGTGATCGGCTGCATCGTTAGCCGGTAGCTCCAGAAGGCGTCGCTCCATGGCCTTGGACTCCTGTCTGCGGGTCGCACCTCGACGGTCCACTCTAGCCTACTTGAGAGATGGTGCATGTGAACGCCTGGACAATGCAGGCCGAGCGAAAAAGCCGTTTGGTCTGTGCGTTGTGGCCTGCGTGCCGTGCTCGGATTGCCAAGTTTGCCCCATCCGTCCACTGGAGTGGTGGCTGACACCCCAGCGCGCGGCTGCGGACACTCCGCGGCGCGTGCCCGTGAAGCTTTGTATGGACGGCGAAATGATGCCGGGCGGAGGCAAAATTGGCGGCGAACGCGAGCAGCTTTTCGACGGGCTAGGACGCCAAACTGGTTGGTGGTGGCGATAACCGCCACAAGCAAAAATGCTCGGTATTAGATAGTTATTTCAATATGTTATCGGCTCAACGATTTGTCGGCAGAGCAGAAATCTGGTAGGCTATTCATTGCAATTCTAACACCGGACTTTTGGTTTTTCCCGGGCCTGCACTCTCACTCTCAAAAGGCACAATCCGTTCGCAAACTGTCGCCAATCGGAAGGAGCTCTGATGACAGCTCAGGTTCCTGAACGCATGCTCATTGACAATCGCATCCATGCTCTCACCGCAGATCCGCTCTACCGCATCTTCGCCTCCCGTCGCATGACGTTTAATTTGCCTGGGCACGGTTGGTCGACGGCCAACTATCGCTGCTACATCGGCACGTGGGAGGTGATCGACGGCCAACTCTATCTTGTCCACCTCAACACCGACTGGGGCCAGGAAGGCGAATTGCCCGATGATCTGAGGGGGAAATTTTTGCGGGCCATTCCCGCGGCGGGCTTTCCCATCTTTGCTTATTGGTTCTCGGGCCGACTGCGCATCCCGATGGGGCGCCGGCTCATTTACAGCCACCGCGGCTGGTCCAGTTGGTACGAACGCGAGCGCGTGATGACGTTTCGCAAGGGCATCCTCGTGCGCGATCGGGAGGTCGACACACGACGCATTCTGGCATGGTGGCTCAAACGCAATCCAGAAACCGCAGAACTCCTCGACGGTCGCGCGAATGCGCCTTTCGCTCCGCTGTTCTGGTATGACACCTCGGAGCAAGGCGAAGAGGAGGACGACGACGATTGGTGGCCGCTCGGCTATCCGCGCCGGACGTCGCTCCGCAGCGCGGTTTGACCTCGCCCCAGGGCATGCCGTGCGAGGACGTCTGGGGGGCGCACCCCAATCTGGGCCTCGCCGCGACAGGACGAACAGGACGAGACGTGGCTGGGGCGGGAGGGTTCGAACCTCCGCATGGCGGAATCAAAATCCGCTGCCTTACCACTTGGCTACGCCCCAATTCGCCCGCAGGCGCTATGCACCTGCGGGCGGACGCGCACAATACTGGCGTTCGTCTAGCGGTTCAACGACACGGTTGTGCACACGTTGGCGCACAGCTCCAAAGGAAGTTAGGGCGTCCAGTGGGGCCGGGTTACCGCCGATCGCACCGCGGTAGCGAGGGTAGCAGGGCGAGCGGGACCTATGGGGTCCAACCCTCACAATTCTGGATCGGCTGGGTCACCGGAAAGCCGCGTTCAAAGCCACGCAGGGTTAGGTTGCGGGGCGCGAGACCACCTGCTACAAGCGCGCGACACGCGACACCGCCCCCGAGCGGTCGTTGGGGGATCGTCTAATGGTAGGACTGCAGACTCTGACTCTGCCTGTCTAGGTTCGAATCCTAGTCCCCCAGCCACGCAACTCGTTAAAATCACGCATTTTTCGTCTTCTCTGTGCAGTGCGGAATTGCGCCGACATTTCCGCGGGTTATCGCCCTCGACATCGCAGCAGAGCCGATCAGAGACGCGGAACGCCACCGTTTCCGGTGGCGCGTGATCAAACGTCTCAAGTGGCGTCAATCGGGGCGGGCGGATTGGGAACACTTCGCGAGCAGTGGGCACGGTTTTTGTCAGGCGAGACCCAGGAAGGCGCGCTGCCCCGGCCAGTCGAGCGGCAGTTCCTGAGACGTGCGCAACAGCCGCTTCACGCTGAGCTCTGGCGGCTGCCGGCCGGCAAGGATGTCGGCAATGATGTCGGGCGACAGATAGGACAGGCGCATGAGCGCCGTCAGCCGCCCCTTGCTCTTCGTCGTGCGCTCCGTGATCTCGTTCAGCGTCTCGTCGGTATCGGCAAGAAGCTTCTCCCGGGCGGCAACGGCTTCCTTCAGAACGTCGACCAAGCTTGTGTCGCTCGTCGCTTGGTATGGGGCCCCGATGACCATGCGCTTCCCCTGACCGGACCGCCGAAGCTCGGCGGCTACTGACAAATCGATCGTCGGGCCGGCGTCATGCCTGTATCCGGTCGACGCACCGAGCGCATGTGCCAGTCGGCCTACTCCGATCTTGATATCAATCCGACCGGCCAACAGCGTCACCCGGGTCACGACGCTGTGCAACAGCCTGTGCATTTCCTCGGGTGGTATCCCGATCCAGTTCCGGCTGAGTTCCGCGACGCGTTCCAGCACGCTATGTAGCTCGCGCGCATCGAGTGCCAGCGGAGCGAAGGCCCGGCCGACCGCATTCTGCGACGCCAAGAGATCCCGGACTTGATCGAGCACGAGGCCTTCCACCTCGCTGGCCGGCACGCGCATCGTGCCCGCGCCCGGCTTTCCTCGGTCGAGCATCGATGCCGAAATGTAGTAGCGGTACCGGCGCCCGCATTTGTTGGCGTGCGTCGGTGTCATGCGATTGCCGTCGCCATCGAAGATGAGGCCGGACAGCAAACTCGGAGTCTTGGCCCCCACGGCCAATTCGCGCGCCCTGCGGTTGGCGGCCAGCTTGTCCTGAACGACGCTCCATAGCTCAGCATCGACGATGGCCTCGTGCTGGCCTGGATAGACGTTGCCCTTGTGCTGGACCTCACCGTGATAAAGGTGGTTCTGCAGGATTAGGTACAGGATGCCGCGCGAGAACCGCCGGCCTCCGGCGAGCCGACCACCGGCGCCCTCCCGCTGCTTGCTCCGGACGCCTTGTCGGTCGAGTTCCTCCTGAAGGAGCGTGACGGAGCCAAGCTCGGCGTAGCGTCGAAAGATCATCCGCACAGTCTTGGCCTCCGCCTCGTTGATGACGAGCTTCCGGTCCCTGACGTCGTAGCCGAGCGGCACGTTACCGCCCATACACATGCCCTTGGCCTTCGACGCCGCGATCTTGTCGCGAATGCGTTCACCCGCGATCTCTCGCTCGAACTGAGCAAACGAGAGCAGCATATTGAGCGTCAAGCGACCCATCGAGGTCGTGGTGTTGAACTGCTGCGTCACCGAGACGAACGAGGCGGCGTGCGCATCAAGCACGTCGACGATCTTGGCGAAGTCGGCGAGTGAGCGAGTCAGCCGGTCGACCTTGTAGACGACCACGATCTGCACTTTACCGGACTTGATGTCGGCGAGCAGCCGCTTGAGAGCAGGGCGCTCCATCGTGCCGCCAGACAGCCCGCCGTCATCGTAGAGATCGCGCACTGCGACCCAGCCGGCGTGTTTCTGGCTTGTGATGTAGGCTGCGCACGCTTCGCGCTGTGCATCGAGTGAGTTGAATTCCTTCTCGAGCCCTTCCTCGGAGGATTTGCGGGTGTAGATGGCGCAGGCAACGCGGGTCATCCGATCCGCCTCCGCAATCGCTGCAGTCGCGCGAGGGTCGCTTCCAGCAGCGCGATCAGGCGATCGCATGATTGCTGGGCCGCCGATAGGTTAGGAGACGCCTGCCCATCTGTCGCGACAAGCGTCGCGTCCTCCAGTGCCCGAGTGACCTCGGCGAAAGCTTTTCGCGCCCTGTCGACCCGCGCTGTCTCAGTCATCGGCGCGAGCCTCCATTAAGGCCGAAGAACCGTGGCCCGGACCAATGTGCGCCGGTGATCTCACGCGCGACGACCGACAGCGATCGATATCGCTGGCCGCGCCACTCAACGCCATCAGCCAGAATGACGACCGTGTGCGTGACGCCGTGCCATTCGCGCACGAGCCGCGTCCCCGGCTTGAACGACGGCCGTGGCCGGCTCTTCTTGGCCGAGGACGCTTCGCTGGGGGCGGAGGTCTGCAACTTGCGGAGGATGGCTTTCGACAAGCCGCCGAACGCGGTCTCCTGCACCTTGTAGGTGATCCCGCGCAACAGGATGTCCCGGCTCAGTCGCTTTGGCGGCGGCGTCTGATGAAGACGCCGCCAATCCTCGCGCAATCGGTCGAGCGGGAGGCTCTCGAGCCGCAAGATCTCCGCCGCAATATCGACGGCTGGCTTTGCCATGTCAGCGACCTCGACGCGGCGCCGCGATTTGGTATCGGCGAACTTCACCCTCGGCCTTGGACGACGTCAGAGCGAGCCCCATCTTTTTCTTGACCGTGCCGGCCAGGAACCCGCGGACGCTGTGCTGCTGCCACTCCGTCGCCTGCATCATGTCCTCGATGCTCGCACCTTCAGGCCGGTTCAGTAGCCGTAAGAGCTGCGCGTGCTTGGTGACGCGACCTTCGATGCTGCAATGCTCTGAAGGCGCTTTGCTATTGCGGGAGTTGGTCGTCGCGGCCACAGGAGCGCGTGCTGATGCAGTCTTGCTGCTGGCCGTCCGCCGAGCGACGGCCAAACGGTCGGACTTGGCGGGTTTGTCGATTGCCTTGATAGTCATGATAGGGCTCCGTGGTTTATGGAGCGCCTGTTTAGCGCTCCCACCACTCAAAGCCCCGCATTTCGCGAGGCGAGCCCAGGGCCGCCGATCTTGGCTCGTGCGCGCCGATCGACACCCACACCAATGCGTGCTTCCCGCGGCAAGTCCAGTCGGTTTGCGCCGGCGGATGCGGCAGGCCTTGACGTCAATCATCTTACAACATTATTGTTGTAAGATGATTCCAGCTCTGGTATCCATATCTGGGTCGCCATGGGATGTCCTGCCCCCTGGCATCCATGTCGCGACAATAGCGGAGGTCGAAGACGCCTTCGCCTACAACCCGTGGAGGCGTGTTCTCCACGCAGGGCTGGTCGAGGCGTGCGTGACTCTGGCGAGGGCTGGATGTCGGACGATCATCCTCGATGGAAGCTTCGTCTCGGCCAAGCCAACGCCGCGCGACTTCGACGCTTGCTGGGAGCCAGAGGGGGTCGATTTCGGGCTCCTAGATCCGGTGTTCGCGGATTTCGACAACGAGCGGGCAAAGCAGAAGGCGCGGTTCGGCGGTGAGTTCTTTCCGTCGACGATGGTCGCGCTGGATATCGGTCGCGCCTTTACTGAGTTTTTTCAAATCGACCGCTTTACGGGAAAGCGAAAGAGAATTTTGTCGATCGCAATCAACATGGATGAAACGGTACTGCGGAGGATGAAGTCATGATCTTCAGCGATCGCCAGTACGCGGTTTCCAAGGACGAAGCGGCGAAGTTGAGGCAGGCGCTTGAACATGTGCGTGCCGACACGGTGAAGCATGCTCGCTTACGCGAGATCGAAGAAATGGCGCTGCAGAGCCAGATCGCGGACATCGAGCGCGAGATCTCCGAGTACGATCTTCTAAAATCGGGAGCCATAAGCTTCGGCGAAAGCTTTGCGCTAACAGATCTTCCACGCGTCCTAATTCAGGCGAGGATTTCGCGCGGGATGAGTCAGACCGACTTGGCGGATGCCCTCGGGATGAAGCCTCAGCAAGTACAGCGGTACGAATCGACGGAGTACATGAGTGCCAGCCTATCGCGGCTGATCGAGGTGGCTGCCGTGCTCAATGTGCGCGTGTCCGAGTCGTTCTCGGTGGATACGTCCGCGGCCGATGGCGCCCTCTATGCGTGGAGCGACTCACGGCACGTTGACTGGAGCCGCTTCCCATTGAAGGAGATGGTCAAGCGCCAGTGGCTCAGCGGTGTCAATCTTGTCGAGGCGGCACGGGATTATTTTCTGGAGGCAGCCGGTCCGCAATTTGCCACGGCACTGCATCGAAAAAAGGTACGCAGCGGAAACGCGCCCAACGAGTACGCCCTTCTGGCGTGGCAGGCCCGCGTGCTCCAGCTGGCGCGCAACGAGATAGCGCACGGCAAGCTGGGCGAGTTTGAGCTGAACGACAACTGGCTGTCTGGTCTGGTCAAGCTGACGCGAGTCGAGAATGGACCCAGGAAGGCGCGCGACCTGCTGCGCCGTCACGGCATTGCTCTTGTATTCGAACGGCATCTGTCGGGGACGTATCTGGACGGCGCAGCCATGCTGTCGCCACTCGGGCATCCCGTGATCGCGCTCACGCTGCGCCACGACCGGCTGGATAATTTCTGGTTCGTGCTCTTCCACGAGCTGGGGCACGTGTTTCTGCACCTTTTTGGATCGCTCAGGCTCGACTTCTTCGACGAGGAGGACGGGAACGGCAGCGACGGCATCGAGCGGGAAGCGGACAAGTTCGCGCTTGACCGGTTGATCCCAGAGGATGTGTGGAGGAAGTGCCTATCGCGCTTTGCATTGACCGCGGAGGCCGTCAAAATCGACGCGGAGCGGCTTGGGGTGGATGCGAGCATCATTGCCGGGCGCATCCGTAGGGAACGAAACAACTACATGATCCTGAACGAGCTGATCGGCTCGGGCACTGTGCGATCGCAGCTTGAGGAGTCGCCGTCGTGATCCTGAAGCCCGACACTTACATACCGTCGCTGCAATGGCGTCAGGCCGAGTATCAGGCGCTGCTCCGCCTGCGTGACGATGCCAAAGAACGGGTTGTTCCGTTTATCGTCGTCCCGAAACCTGAGTGGGATTTCGAGAAGAAGAAGTTGAAGAAGACCGTGCAGGAGCAGGTGGAGCCGTTCGCCGAGCAGCTGAAGGCCAAATGGGGCCTCCGGCCGGCGTGGATCGACATCCATCCGGAGATTGAATTGAGCGCAATGGAGGACGGCAAGCTGCCCATTGCACACGTGTTCGACGCCCTGCAAAAGTTCGGCAGCGGGGCGGTTCCCGTGACCTCGATCGATGCGTCAGAGGCAATCAGGGCAAACGTTGCCGCCATCGTTAAGCGGGATGGCCGTGGCGTAGGGGTGCGTGCGCGGTTCGGGCACGTGATGCGGCCCGACTACGGTGTCT
>JAKALI010000113.1 GCA_021813195.1 Pseudomonadota bacterium | reverse complement strand
CATCGATGGACGTCCTCTGTCTCGACAAAACCGGCACACTTACCGAGAACCGTCTCACCGTCGGCGAGGTCAAATCCCTCAATTCAACGACATCGGCTGATTTGCTCCGATTGGCAGCTCTGGCCTCCGACGATGCCACGCAGGACCCGATCGATATCGCCATTCTCGAGGCTGCACGCGCTCAGGGTGTTCTCGATAGTCCGCCGCCACGCACGCAGTTTTTCCCGTTCGACCCGAGCACGAAGCGCTCAGAGGTTGTGGTCGAACAAGACGGTCAGCTAATTCGCATCGTCAAGGGAGCACCAGCGACCGTCGCCGGACTGGCAGAGACACCGTGGCCGGAATTTGCGGCCACGGTCGAGCGGCTCTCTGCGGACGGGTCGCGCGTGCTGGCCGTGGCGACGGGGACGAAAGCGAAACTCGAAATGGTTGGCTTCATCGCGCTGGGTGATCCGCCGCGCCAAGAGTCGCCAGCCCTGATTTCTGAGCTGATGAAGCGGGGGATACGAGTTCTTCTCGTCACTGGCGATGGCGAGGCGACGGCGCGGGCGGTGGCTGCCCGGGTCGGAATTACCGGCGAAATCGCTCCCACGGGAATTCTCCGTGAGGATTTCGATGCCGCTGCCGCGGACCGATATGCTATCTTTGCCGGCGTCTTGCCGGAAGAAAAGTTCTTGCTCGTCCAGGCGCTTCAGAATGCTGGACACATGGTCGGCATGACCGGCGATGGGCTTAACGATGCGCCGGCCCTGCGGCAAGCGGACGTCGGCATCGCCGTTGCGGGAGCCACCGACGTCGCAAAGGCCGCAGCGAGTCTTGTTCTGACCAAACCCGGCCTCGGCGAGATCGTCACTGCGATCGAGGGAAGCCGCCGGATCTTTCAGCGGATGCGCAGTTTCGTCCTGACCATGATTTCCATGAAACTCAGCACTCCGATTTTTCTGGCACTTGGTGTCATTCTCTTGAGCGCGTTCGTGCTGAAGCCCTTGCAGATCGTTCTGCTGATGCTGCTCGGTAACTTTGTGACGATGTCGGTCTCAATGGACCAGGTTGCCCCGTCACCTAAACCGGATCGATGGGATGTGGGCGCGTTGATGGCCGCAGGCTCTGGTCTCGCCATCCTGTCCCTTCTCCTCAACGTGGCGGTTTTCTGGGTAGCGACAAATACGCTGCGGCTGAGCATGGCCGAAACGCAGACCCTCGTCTTCTTCTGGGTGGTGATTGGCGCCGGGCAGGCGCTTCTTTACGTGACGCGTGGCCGCGGCTTCTTCTGGGAGCGGCCCTATCCAGGACGCTTGCATCTCCTCATCACGCTCCTTGAGGTCTGCGCGGTCGCGCTCCTGGCAACGCTGGGATGGCTGATGGCTCCTGTCTCGCCATGGCTGATCGGAGGCCTGCTGATCCTCGTTGTCGCGTTTCTCGTGACGGCCGATCTGCTCAAGATCGGCTTGATGCGTTTGGCGCCGATGATTGTGAAGGCCGGGCAGTCTGCCGATGGGTCTGCCGTTCCGCCAATTGCCTGACCGCGGACTTGGCAGAGCCGTGATGAAAGCGACAGATTCTAGCTTTTTGCGAATGGGAGACCACTGATGCCGAATCCTAAATTCACCAATCCATGGCATGGCGTTCCGCGCGAACAGATCCATTGGAATCCGACGATCATCGAGGATGCCCGCATCGGATGCGGCACCTGCGTCACCGGCTGCAGCCGCCTCGTTTACCGCTACGATTTCGAGCGTAAGAAGCCGGTCGTCTTCGACCCTCTGAACTGCATGGTCGGATGCACGACCTGTGCGAATACCTGTCCCACGCATGCCATCGAATTCCCGCCGCTCGAGACGGTGCTGGCGCTCGAAAACCAGGCAACAACACGCCACGCGATCGAGGATGACCTGCTTACCCGGCGCGACGTGCTCGCGGCATCTGTCTCTGTTCCACATCCCGATCGCATTGTCACCCTGGCGGTGACACAGGTCGAACGGGTCAGCGCTGAGGTTCTGCGGATCAGGCTCGCGCCGATCAAGCAGGGCGAGTGCTTCTGCGAATTCGTGCCCGGCCAGTATGTGGAGCTCTGGCAACCGGATGCGCCGTTCGTGTCGCGCGCCTATTCGATTGCGAATACCCCTGACGGCGACCCTGGCCTGGAGCTGCACATCCGCCGCGTCGAGGGCGGGCGGTTCACGCAGTGGGCCTTCTCCCAGATGAAGGTTGGAGATCGGGTGCAGGCGCGGGGGCCGCTTGGCCACTTCACCATGCGCTCGCCGCCCGAAGTGCCGCTGCTGTTTCTTGCCGGCGGTACGGGCTTTGCCCCGATTCTGTCCCTGCTTCGCCAGCAGGTTCAATTCAACCCGGCGCGCGACATGATCCTAGTCTGGGGCATGAAGGCATCACAGGAATTTTATGCCGTGCCGGAGCTGACGGCATTGCATGAACGGGCGCCGAACCTGCGGATCATGTTCGCCGCCGAGTCCGGCGAGCCTCCCTTTCAATCTGGCGAGCGCCTCTCTTTCGTAATCGGCACGGCGGTCGACGTCCTCGCCCAGAACCAATCCCTGCTTACGGCGCGGGATATCTACGCAGCGGGTCCGAGCGCGATGCTACGCGCGTTGGTTCACGATCTCGATCACTGGGGAATAACCGACGACAGGATCCATCTCGACTCCTTCAGCGTGTAGCGAATGCAAGAAGGAAGGTCACAGACAAAGCGTACTGCGATCGACCGGCGCGCATTGGAACGCAATAGCGCAGGGCCGATCGCGGGGACGCTTGCCGTTCCCGCTTCTTGGAGACAACCATGTCAATACCAGACCCGAGATCCAGGCACGACCCCGAGACAAGACGCAAATTACTGGAGCTGCGACTCCAGAGCCTGAAGCCTCGCCGACGGGGAGTAGTCGCGCTCCTTGCGGCTTTGGGAATTGTCGCCTTCTGGCGTGGAGCCTGGATGCTGCTCGACATCTACCTGTTTCCTGGGAATCCCGTTCTTAGCGGCGTCACGTCGCTCGTCGCCGGACTGGGCCTTCTGCTTGTGGCCAACTACAGTCTCGATGATCTCGCGTAAGGCTTGCACTGCGGCGGCATCAGGGTAATCGAAACTGGCATCACCTCGGCCCGATGGAGTTCGAAGAACAGGGGTCGTTAGCGTAGGAGCGTGTCCAATGAACCTGCAGCAGTTCACCCAGCATGGTGCCGACAAGCGCGGGACTGCGGCGACGGTCCAGCTGGGCGGCATCGAGCAGGCTGGGCGATATAGTCCCGGTGCGCAAGCGCCATCTGCCGCTCCGAACCAGTCGGCATCGAAACCAAATGCGCTCGCCTCCAAGGACCCGGCGAGGCATGACGCTTGCGTAAAGGAGGCGGATGCCCAGAATCCCCGACAAGACGTGCGGCAAACGAGGATGCCCCGATCAAGTGCGACTTTGATCGGGGCATCAACTTCACGATCATGTCGCTGGATCGTATTTTGAGATAGAAATTGATTGCATGACCCCGTCAGCATGAGCCGGACGGCAATGAGCACCACGTCGCTAAGCCGAATTGAGATTGACGCCCTCCACTCAGCCCTCGACAATGAGTACCGGGCGTTGGCGGACTACGACCAGGTGCTTCGCGACTTTGGCGCCGTGCGACCATTCACAAGTATCCGCGAAGCCGAAGCCCGCCATGCGGCGGCGCTGATCACGCTCCTTGAGCGCAACGATCTTCCGGTGCCAGCCAATTCGTGGCCCGGCAAAGTGCCGCGCTTCGCCGGAGTGCGGGAGGCCTGTGAGGCAGCTATTCAGGGCGAGATCGAAAACGTCGCGCTGTACGATCGTCTGAAGTCGACGACCCGGCGTGCAGACCTTCTCGCTGCTTTCGAATTGTTGCAGGCGGCATCGCGGGATCATCATCTCCCGGCGTTTCAGCAATGTGCGCAACGCGCGGGTGCGATGCCCCGGCACGGGCGAGGCCGGCCCTGAACGGAGCATCAACCAGTCCCGAGAGCGGCCTCACCGCGGTCGAGGCGACCCGCCGCCTGCGGACCGAAGGCCCGAACGCTTTGCCGTCCGGAAGGCGGCGAACCCTCTTGGACATTATGCTCGAAGCGATGCGGGAGCCGATGTTTCTCCTGCTGTTCGCCGCCGGAACGCTGTACCTCGTTTTCGGCGAACTGCGCGAGGGCCTCACCTTGTTTGGCTTCGTCATCGTCAGTGTCGCGCTCACCCTTTATCAGGAGGGCAAGACCGAACGTACTCTCGAAGCCCTCCGCGATCTCACCAGTCCGCGCGCGCGCGTGGTGCGCGACGGCCAAGTGCAGCGTATCGCCGGCCGAGATGTCGTACGCGGCGATATCCTGTTGCTTGGGGAAGGCGAGCGAGTGGCAGCAGACGGTCTACTGCTTTCCGCCAACGCGCTTTCGGTCGATGAATCGCTGCTTACCGGTGAGGCCGTCCCGGTGCGCAAACGCGCTAGCCAGAGACAAGAGGCAGAAGCTCGGCCCGGCGGCGACGACACGCCCTATGTATTCGCCGGTACAATGGCGGTGGCCGGTCAAGGCGTGGCGCGCGTGACGTCCACAGGCGCGCACAGCGAAATCGGGCGTATCGGCACTGCGCTACAGACGGTCACACCGGAAGAATCCCCGCTCAAGCGACAGACAGTGCGACTGGTGCGGACCCTGGCGATACTGGGGCTCGGCGCGAGCGCGATGCTGGCCCTGCTGCAGGGTCTATTGGTGGGCAATTGGCTCGCTGCCGTGCTTTCCGGTATTGCGCTCGCCATGGCCATGATCCCGGAAGAGTACCCGGTGGTGCTGACAATCTTCCCGGCGTTCGGGGCTTGGCGCTTGTCGCGGCAACAGGTGCTCACGCGACGCGTGGCAGCCATCGAAACCCTCGGTGCCGTGTCGGTCCTTTGCGTGGACAAGACAGGCACGCTCACCGAGAACCGGATGGAAGTCGCCCAGTTCTATGTGGGGGGCACCTTTTATGAGGTAGCCGAGGCCGAGGGCGGGTTGCCCGCGCCGTTTCATGCGCTTGTGGAGTTCGCAATTCTCGCCAGCGAGGTTGAGCCCTTCGATCCCATGGAGAAGGCCTTCCACGCACTCAGCACGCGGTTTCTGGTCGATACTGCCAGTTCGCACATTGGGTGGGGTGAAGTTCGCGAATATGGCCTGACGCAAGAGCTGCGGGCCATGGTGAAGGTTTGGCGCCCCATCACGGGCGAGGGCTTTGTCGTCGCGGCCAAGGGCGCGCCGGAAGCGATATTGGAATTGTGCCACGTCCCGGCCGGTGACCGCGAGGCAGCGCTCGCGGCCGTCGACCTCATGGGCGCGCAGGGGTTGCGCGTCCTTGCGGCGGCGAAGGCGCGCTTCCCCGATGGCGGCCTTCCCGACGATCCGCGCGCCTTTGATTTCGAATTCCTCGGCCTGCTGGGGCTGGCCGATCCCTTGCGGGAGGGGGTCCACGAGTCCGTCCTGCAGTGCCAGGATGCCAGCATTCGCGTGCTCATGATCACGGGCGACTACCCAGCCACCGCGCGGGCCATCGCCATGCGGGCTGGCCTCGCACCGGGCAACATCGTGAGCGGTGAGGAGATCGCCGACTCGAGCGACGACGCGCTGCGAGCACGCCTCGCTGGAGCGCAGGCGTGCGCGCGCATCACTCCGGACCAGAAGTTGCGTATCGTTCGGGCGCTCCAGGCCGATGGAGCGATCGTCGCGATGACCGGAGACGGCGTCAACGATGCGCCAGCGCTTAAGGCTGCGCATGTCGGCATCGCCATGGGCGGGCGTGGCACCGACGTGGCGCGGGAGGCGGCGGCGTTGGTGCTTCTGGACGACAACTTCGCTTCCATTGTCGGCGCCATCCGTTTGGGCAGGCGAATCTTCGACAATATTCAGAAATCGATGTCCTATATCTTGGCCGTGCACGTGCCGATCGCGGGGGCGGCGCTGCTGCCCATCCTTATCGGCTGGCCCCCGCTCCTGCTCCCCATGCACATCGCCTTCCTGGAACTGGTCATCGATCCGGCTTGCACCCTCGCGTTTGAGGCCGAGCAGCCGGAGGACGATGTGATGCGCCGTCCGCCGCGTATTCCAGATGCCCCGCTGTTCGGCAGCACGACGCTCGTCCTAAGTCTGCTGCAGGGCGCCGGCCTGACGATTGCAGTTATCGGGCTCTTTGCCTGGGCGCAGGTGCACCTTGGCGAAAACGAAGGGCGCGCGCTCGCTTTCGTGGCGATGGTGGTTGGCAATCTTAGCCTGATCCTCGCCAACCGTTCGCGCACGCGGCTCATTGTGGAGACATTGAGCCGCACCAATACGATGCTGTGGGTGGTGCTGGCGTTCACATTGACGCTGCTTGTCGCCGTTCTCTATTTGCCGGTGCTACAAGAGGTTTTCCGGCTCACCGCGTTGACGCCCTTATTGCTGCTATTGGCTGTCGGCACTGGCACAGCCGCGTCGCTGTGGTTCGAGGCTCTCAAAGTGATCACGCGATTCCTTCGCCGCCCGGCAGGCCAGTGAGATCCTGCGCAAGGCGTCGGCCGATCTGCGGGGGAAGCGGTTAGTCAAGCAGGGAGACCCCGCATCGCCCCCTTTTTCGAGTGAGAGTGCAGACTGGGTTTTGCCGTGACGGGTTGAGGGCTGGAGGAGAGGCCTCCGGCGCCCGTCGCGGAGAACCGCGATGTCCAGACATCACCGCAACGCTCGCGCCGGCGCCGATCGGACGAGCCTCTACGACAACATCACTCACAAGATCATCGCCGAGCTAGAGGCCGGACGCGTGCCCTGGGTTCAGCCCTGGGGGACGGCGGCGGCGAAGGCGCCGCTCGCTATGCCGGCGAATGCCGCCACCGGCCGCACCTATTCCGGGATCAACGTGTTGATTCTCTGGGGCGCGGTCATCGAGCAAGGCTTCCCCGTGCAGAGCTGGCTGACTTTCCACCAGGCGCTATCGCTCGGCGGCCATGTCCGCAAAGGCGAACACGGCACCACCGTCGTATACGCCGACCGCTTCATTCCCGACGATGAAAAGAAGCGCGCGCAGGAGACCGGCGAGGAAGCGCAGGCGATCCCCTTCCTGAAGCGTTTCACAGTGTTCAACATCGCGCAGTGCGAAGACCTGCCCGACGATCTTGCCGTCACTCCGCCGGCGCCAGAGCCTAGACTGATCGAACCGGCAGTCGAGGCGCTGATCAAGGCGACGCATGTCGATTTCCGAATTGGCGGCAATCACGCCTTCTATGTCCCGGCGCACGACTATGTGCAGGTGCCGCCTCCGCAGGCGTACTTCGAAACCATCAACTGGCACCGCACGGCCCTGCATGAGCTTGGTCATGCCACCGGCCATGCCTGCCGTCTCGGCCGCGATCTTTCCGGTTCGTTCGGTACCAAGAAATATGCCTTCGAAGAGCTGGTTGCCGAGATGAACGCGGCCTTCTGCTGCGCCTCCCTCGGCATCGTGCCAACCGTGCGCCACGCCGACTATATCGGTTCGTGGCTGGAGGTACTGCGCGAAGACAATCGCGCCATCGTCCGCGCGGCATCCCAGGCCAGCAAGGCTGCCGACTGGCTGCTCGGTTTCCTTCCCAAAGCCAACGCGGCCGCCGAGTCCGACGAGACCGACATTGACAGGAGGGCGGCATGATCCTCCTGACCGACGACCTGCGCGAGCACCTGCTGGCCAATGGCCGTCAACGCGTCGCCGGCGGTGTTCCCGTGGTCAAGCTCTTCAACCCGTTGGGCGAAGGCGTCTGGCTGGCGAGCAAGCTGGATGCGGACGGCGATACGCTCTTCGGGCTCGCCGATCTCGGCTATCCCGAGCTTCGCACTCTCTCGCTGGAAGAGATGACTTCGATCCACCTGCCGTTCGGCATGGGGATCGAGCGCGATATCCTCTTCACCGGCGGCTTCCCGATCTCGGTCTGGGCGGAAACCGCCCGCGAGGCAGGGAGCATCCGGGCTGCCGAGTGCGTTCTCTATCGCGCTGCTCCGTCTCGGTTGGACGGGCGTGATGCGCCCCCCGCCTGAAACCTGCAAAGCCGGAGATGCGCACGTCCGTGTCTCCGGTTCTGCACGCCACCGGATCGCCGGAAGGTGGCGCCGTCCTCAGAGGAAGAGGGCGACGCTTCGCTTCGTGACGGGTTGGAAGCCGAGAGAGAGGCTCTCGGCGCCCGTCGCGGAGTAACCCGACATGGCAAAGGCTGCCAAGAAGATCGTTTTCTCGCGTTCGCGCGACATTCCTTTCAACAAGCTCGCGCTGTCCGAATCCAACGTCCGTCGCACAAGGCCGGAGACCGATCTCGACGAGCTGACTCACGACATCGACCGGCGTGAGGACCTCGTTCAGGGCCTCAACGTCCGCGCCATCCTCGACGAGGACGGCAACGAAACCGGTGTGTTCGAAGTGCCGGCTGGCGGGCGCCGCTACCGCGCGATCGAGCGCCTGGTCAAGGCCAAGCGCTTTCCCAAGGACGGGCTCGTGCCCTGCATCGTGCGCAAGTCCGACACCAAGATCCTCGCCGAGGACGACTCCCTCGCCGAGAATCTCCTCCGCGCCGGTCTCCACCCCCTCGACCAGTTCCGCGCCTTCCAGGACATGCTCGACAAGGGCATGACCGACGAAGAAATCGCGGCAGCCTACCTCACGACCGTCCAGGTCGTGAAGCAGCGGCTTCGTCTCAACGCGGTCTCGCCCGTGCTGCGCGAGGCCTATGCCGATGAGGGCATGACCCTCGACATGTTGATGGCCTTCACCGTCAACCCCGATCACGAGCGCCAGGAGCAGGTGTGGGAAACCGTTCAGCATTCGTACAACCGGCAGCCCTGGCAGATCCGCCAGTTGCTGACCGAGACGTCGATCCGAGCGTCCGACAAGCGTGCGCTTTTCGTCGGCATCGACGCTTATGTCACCGCCGGCGGTGCGATGCTACGCGACCTGTTCGAAGACGATGGTGGCGGCTGGGTGGCGGACGCGCCGCTCCTCCACCGGCTTGTCGCTGAGAAGCTCAAGACGATCGCGGCCGAGATCGCCAACGAAGGGTGGAAGTGGGTTACCGTCGACCTCGACCTGCCCTATGGGTACGACCACGGCCTGCGCGCAATCGCCGGCACCTTTGTCGACCTCACCGACGAGGAGCGGGCCGAACGCGAGGCGCTGCGGGCGGAATACGATCGGCTCGAGGCGGAGTATGACGGCGCCGACGAGCTGCCGGACGAGGTCGATCAGCATCTGGGCGAGATCGAGGAGGCTCTCGAGGCCTTCGAGAGGCGTCCCGTCACCTACGATGCTGCGGAGATCGCGCGCGGTGGGGTCTTCATCAGCGTGGGCCGTGACGGCAACATCGCGGTCGATCGTGGCTATGTGCGGCCCGAGGACGAGGCGCCTGTTGCCGTCGAAGGCGGTGACCCGGAGGTCGATGGAGAGAACGGCGGGGTCGATGCTCCCGCGACACCGGCCGTTCAGCGCGCTGTCATCACGATCGGCGGCCAGGATACGGACGCCGAAGACGACGAAGACGATGATGGCGTCAAACCGTTGCCCGAACGGCTGGTCATCGAGCTCACCGCCCATCGGACGCTGGGGCTGCGCGAAGCAGTCGCCAACCACCCGCAGGTCGCTCTCACGGCACTGTTGCAAAGCTGGTGCTCGACG
>JAKALI010000112.1 GCA_021813195.1 Pseudomonadota bacterium | reverse complement strand
TTTGGAGGAGTTTGCGCCCAAGAACCGCTGGACGGATTTGATCGAGGTGAACATCAACAACTTGGCGGCGGTGCCCTCCGTCGTATTCGGGTTGTTGGGTCTGGCGGTCTTCATTGGCTACATGGGCCTCCCAAGATCTGCTCCGCTGGTCGGCGGCATGGTGTTGGCGCTCATGACCCTCCCCACCATCATTGTTGCCACGCGCGCGGCGCTGAAGTCTGTGCCGCCGTCGATCCGTGAGGCGGCGCTGGGCGTTGGCGCTTCAAAGCATCAGGTCATGACGCACCACGTCGTACCGCTGGCGATGCCCGGCATCCTGACCGGGACGATCATCGGTTTGGCGCAGGCGCTCGGTGAAACAGCGCCTCTGCTTCTGATCGGCATGAACGCGTTCATTCCGAGCACGGAAAACATGGGACTGCTGCAGCCGGCAATGGCGCTGCCGACCCAGATCTTCTCCTGGGCAGATAGCCCGGAGCGAGGTTTTGTGAGCCGGACGTCGGCAGCCATTCTTGTGCTGCTCGGCTTCCTTGTTATCATGAATATTACGGCGGTCTATCTGCGTCGTAAGTTCGAACGGAAATGGTGAGCGGGAACATGAAGATGGATCAGTCGATCGCCGTTGTTGGTGCAGATCTCGCTCCGCCGGTGCAGCACAAGGGCTACACCTTCGTTGCGCGCGATGTGTGCGTGTTCTACGGAGCAAAGCAGGCGCTGTTTAATGTCAGCATTGATATACCGAAGAATGCCGTGACCGCGCTCATCGGTCCGTCCGGCTGCGGAAAGTCCACGTTTCTGCGGTGCTTGAACCGCATGAACGATACCATCCCCATCTGCCGCGTGACGGGAAAGATGGAACTCGACGGCAAGGACATCTACGATCCTGACCTCGATGTTGTGGAGTTACGCGCACGGGTGGGTATGGTGTTCCAGAAGCCAAATCCATTTCCGAAGTCGATCTTCGACAACATCGCGTATGGCCCGCGCATCCACGGCATCACCAAGAACAAGAGCGACCTGCAGGATCTTGTCGAATCCTCGCTGAAGAAGGCCGCGCTATGGAATGAAGTGAAGGACCGACTGCACGAACCTGGCACGGGTCTCTCGGGTGGTCAGCAGCAGCGCCTGTGCATTGCGCGCGCAATCGCAACGAAGCCCGAAGTCATCTTGATGGACGAACCCTGTTCAGCCCTCGACCCGATCGCCACCGCCAAGGTCGAAGAATTGATGGATGAGCTTAAGCAGAACTACACCATCATCATCGTCACGCACTCCATGCAGCAGGCCGCGCGCGTCTCGCAGCGCACCGCTTTCTTCCATCTCGGCGTGCTGGTCGAGGAGGGGGACACGACCACGATCTTCACGAGCCCGAAGGACCAGCGCACGCAGGATTATATTACTGGCCGCTTCGGCTGATTTTTGAGGCCATCTCCGGCGTGCGCGATCGAGCGCGCTGCGAGCACCCGTGACGCAAAGACATGCGTCACAGGTGATGTGCATTTCACGCTAGCGCCTCCATCGTCTCCAACTCGTCGATCATGCGGGCGATAACGGCCAACCCTTTGCTCCAGAATTCAGGGTCACGGGCATCGAGGCCGAAGGGCGCGAGTAATTCGGAATGGTGCTTGGAGCCACCGGCCCGCAGCATGTCGAAGTATTTCGTAACGAAGCCAGGATGCGCCTCCTGATAGAGGCCATAGAGCGAATTCACGAGACAATCGCCGAAGGCGTACGCGTAAACGTAGAACGGCGAATTGATGAAGTGGGGGATGTAGGTCCAGAAAACTTCGTAGCCGGGTTTCAATTCGATCGCCGGTCCGAGGCTTTCACGTTGGACGTCCATCCAAAACGCACCAATCTGTTCGGCGGTGAGCTCACCGTGGTGGCGCGCCTCGTGAACTTTGCGCTCGAAAGTATAGAACGCGATCTGGCGCACCACCGTGTTGAGCATGTCTTCGACTTTGCCAGCGATCATCGCCTTCTTTTCGCGCTTGTCCGTGGTACCAGCAAGCAGCGCTCGGAAGGTCAGCATTTCGCCGAACACGGAGGCCGTTTCAGCTAGGGTCAGAGGTGTGGGCGCCATGAGCGCGCCCTGCTCGCGAGCGAGCATCTGATGGACGCCGTGTCCCAGCTCGTGGGCAAGCGTCATGACGTCCCGCGGCTTGCCTTGGTAATTGAGCAGGACGTAGGGGTGAACGCTCGGAACCGTTGAGGCTGAGAAAGCGCCCTGGGCCTTTCCGGGGCGCACCGGCGCATCGATCCAGCGCTTGTCGAAGAATTCGCGGGCCAGCGCCGACATTTCAGGCGCGAAGTGTCCATAGGCCGAGAGCACGGCCTCCTGCGCTTCCGCCCAAGTGAAAATTCGCTCCGGCTTGTCGGGTAAAGGCGCGTTGCGATCCCAGTGGGACATGCGGTCCATCCCCAGCCAACGCGCCTTCATGGCGTAATAGCGATGCGACAGGCGCGGGTAGGCGTCATGTACGGCCGCAACGAGCGCATCGACGACGGGGGCTTCGACACGGTTGGCGAGATGACGGCTGTCGGCGACATCCTTGAAGCCGCGCCAACGGTCGGAGATTTCCTTGTCTTTTGCGAGCGTGTTGGTGATGAGCGTGAACAGGCGCAGGTTTTCACTGAAAACTTTGGAGAGGGCTTCCGCGGCTGCCTTCCGCCTGGGCTCTTCAGGATGGGAAAGGAGATTGAGCGTGGGCTCCAGGGTCAGCGGCTCAGCCTCACCCGCTACGGGAAATCGTAACGCGGTCATCGTCTCGTTGAAGAGGCGTGAAAACGCAGCACGCGAGGTCTGCGCCTTCTCCGTAAAAAGCCGCTCGAGCTTCTCCTCCAGCTGATAGGGCTTCTCGCGCCGCAGATCCATGAGCCACGGCTTGTAGCGCGCGAGCTTTGGCGAGCTCACGGCCACCGCGAGCACGTCGTTGGCGATCTCGTTCAATTCCAGTTCGAGAAAGATGAGTTCGGTACCGATGCGGGTCAGGGCCTCGGAAATGTCGCCGAAGAACTTTGCGCGTTTGGGATCGGATTGGTCGGCGTAGTAATAGAGGCCCGCGTAGGATCCAAGCTTGCCCATGAGATCAGACAGCGCCTCGTAGGCCATGACGACTTCGGCCAATGCATCACCATCGCGCGCGATCTCTGTGAGGCGCCCTTTGCAGCGCTCTTTTAGAGTTTGAGCATCACGCTCCGCACGCGCAAGATCGGCAGCGATTTCGGGCGCGTCCGGCGCGGAATAGAGGTCCGATAGATCCCATTCGGGCATCGGCCCGAGTTGTTGGGCCAAATGCTCGCCCGCGCGCGTTGCGTCCGTGTTCTGCATGGATTGTGTTATCCCTTCCGTTCACTCATGCCAGATGGCTTTCGATCGTGGGCTGCACTTAAGCGGCGCAGAGCTTGAGGACAAGTGATCCTGGTAGATCGTGTCGCAAGCGTGAAGAAAAACGCGACGCGTTTCACGCGAGGATTCCTGGATCTGTGAAAGGCTCTTGACATCGCCGGAGGTGGTTTGCGTTGCTCGGGGCTTTTTGCTGGCGCATCTTGGTTTGAGTTTGAGCATGGACATGAGGTTTGATTGAACGTTTTTGGCATCGATGTTTCGCTTCTGGCGCTTGTCGCTGCGGGAATTGTCCTCAGAATCGTCTTGTCCTCCGGGTGCCGACGGCGGCGTTTGAAATTCATCGAAAGTTACACATGGCCGGCTGGGGTTTTGGGCCGGCTGGACCGCCATGTGCCCGATCTTTCTGCCCAACAGCGATCTCGCGTGGTGAACGCCCTGAAGCATTTTTTCGGGGCTACGTGAACGGCGGCCACCGCTCTGTTGCGATGCCGTCTCAGGCGGCCGGTTGGCTGTGGTATGATTTTTCGCGCGAGACGAAGAGGTACAACGCCTTTTGCAAGCGCGCCTTCGGACACAAGTTGCCGTTCACTCCCGTCGCCGAGCTGGCGTACGGGGACTCGCGAACAAATGGGGCCCTGAGGCGCATGTGAGAGCTTGCGTGCGAGCGCATTGACGCGCTTTCGGCCTCGCACTGGCCACTCCTGTTCGCTCTTGACGCCAATCTCGATCTACCGGACGCCAAAACCTACTGTGTGAAAAAAACCGGGTTTTGCGGGTGACGACGCGGATGGCTTCACATTGACCTAGGGCGTGGAGTTCACGCGCACCGACTACGATGGGACGACGTGCGGCTTGGGCGACGGTGCGGGCGACGGCCGCGGCGACGGGGATGACGGTGGTGACGGGGCGGGGATTGAGCGGCGTCGCCAGGCGCAACGCACCGCCGTTGCAACCTCGAAATGTTCGAAAAAGCGCCAAAGTCCGTATCTCCGCAACTTCCTGTTTACCGTTGTCGGGCAATCTCGGGCCGTTCAGTGCCTAGCGGTCGGTGGGCGGGCGTCTCTTTACGGTACGCCTTGAGGTGAAGGTCCACGGTCCGCGCGTAGAGTTCCAGTCGAGTACGAGTGCCAGATGGCCAAGCGTGTCCTTATCGTCGACGACGATCCCGTCCAACGCCGCCTGCTCGAAGAGATGATCAAGCGGCTCGGTTTTGAAACAAAAACCACGAACTCCGGTGAGCAGGCGATCCAGATCCTCGAAGGTCCGGATCGGGGGCAGATTTCCGTGGTGCTGCTCGATCTGGTGATGCCAGGAGTTGACGGCATGGCCGTCCTCGATCGCATCGCCCAGAAACCGGGTATCCCGCCGATCATCGTGCAGACGGCCCACGGTTCCATCGACTCCGCCATTCAGGTGATGCGGGCTGGTGCCGCTGATTTCGTCATCAAGCCGGCATCGCCCGAGCGACTTGAAGTTTCGATCAAGACGGCTCTCAAGATCGAGGCGCTCGCTGGCGAGATCACGCGGATCAAGAAGAAAGTTGAAGGCACGCTCACCTTCGATGATCTCATCATTCGGGGTGAGGCGATGGCGCGTGTCGTCTCGCTCGGCAAGCGGGCTGCTACCTCAAATATTCCGGTGCTGATTGAAGGTGAGTCCGGAGTCGGCAAAGAACTCATTGCGCGCGCGATCCAGGGTGAGAGCGAGCGCGCAGGCCGCCCCTTCATCACCGTCAACTGCGGCGCAATTCCAGAAAATCTCGTGGAGTCGATCCTTTTCGGTCACGAGAAGGGCTCGTTCACCGGGGCGACGGACAGGCGCATCGGGAAGTTTCAGGAAGCCGATGGCGGCACGCTATTTTTGGACGAGGTTGGCGAACTTCCTCTCGATGCGCAGGTTAAATTGCTGCGCGCGCTGCAGGAAGGCGAGATCGATCCGGTCGGTGCAAAGCGTCCGGTGAAAGTGAACTTTCGCCTCATTTCGGCGACGAACCGCGACATGATCCAGCTCGTCAAAGATGGCAAGTTCCGTGACGATCTCTATTACCGTCTCAACGTGTTTCCGATCTGGGTGCCTCCGTTGCGCGAGCGCGTGGATGACATTGGCGAACTTGCGCTTCATTTCGTGACGCGATTTGCGGCCGAGGAGGGCAAACGCGTTTCAGGGATCACGCCGGACGCGATGAAGCTGTTGCGCGCATATTCCTGGCCCGGCAATGTGCGCCAATTGGAGAACGCAGTATTTCGCGCCGTCGTTCTGTGCGATCGGGCGGAGCTGACGGTCAACGAATTTCCCCAGATTGCGGCGCACGTCGAGGGCTTTGACGTCGAGATCCCGCCGGCCCCGGCCGAACCGGCCAAGCGCGCGGTCTACTCTGGCCCCGCACTTTTGGGTGCAGAGGATCGCATTCCCCAGACCGTCGAGGTGCGTTCCGACACGGGAGCGGGTCAACTCGGGATTCCCGCGGTTGATGACAGCGGGAACATCCGATCCTTGGAGGCGATCGAGGCCGACATGATCCGCCTCGCGCTCGGACGCTATCGCGGCCACATGACGGAGGTCGCCAAGCGTTTGAAGATCGGCCGCTCTACGCTCTATCGCAAAATGCAGGACTATGGGTTGGAGCCGCGCATCAACTGACGCCGCTGCGCGGACGGGTCGATGACCCGGACAAGATCACGCGGCGAGCGGCCCGGGCTATCCCGGGCCGTCATTATTTCAGACGTTCGGGTCCATGTGCCCCCAACGGGGAGCCGCCTTGAAGGGGCGTTCGGGCGCGCGGCACGAAAAGGCAAATACACGCCTCTACAACGCCGGGTCTTAGGTTTAGATTGACGGCCAGTCGGCGTCCGCGATACGCCATTTTGCAGCGCACACCGGCGCTGAGATTTGGGCCATAACCGAGCCACCACCGTCATGTCCGCGCAACGATCCACCTCTCCAACCGGCCGAACCGCTTCGATGCCCACCACGTCGCCGGCGCGCCAACGCAGCGACGATCCAATCTGGGCGCGACTACTTCATGAGGCCCAAGAGGCGATGGCCGCCGAGCCGGCGCTGACTGGGTTCATCTTCGCCACCATCGTCAATCACAGCCGGCTGGAGGATGCGATAGCCCATCGTGTTGCCCAACGCCTCAACCATTCAGATGTCGATGCCGGATTGATCCTGCAGACATTTCAGGACGTGCTTGACAGTCAGCCGGATACCGCTGCTGCGATCCGGGCCGATCTCGCCGCCGTGCTCGACCGCGATCCGGCTTGCACACGATTCTTGGAGCCCGTGCTGTTCTTCAAAGGGTTCCACGCGCTCGTCACGCACCGGTTTGCGCATGAGCTGTGGCGTCAGGGCCGACGGGATTTTGCGCTCTACCTTCAGAGTCAGTCGTCGAAGCTGTTTGGCACGGATATTCATCCGGCCGCGCGCTTCGGGCGCGGGATCATGCTCGATCACGCCACGGGGTTTGTGGTTGGCGAGACCGCTGTCGTTGGAGACAATTGCTCGTTCCTGCATGCCGTGACGCTCGGTGGCAGCGGTAAAGCCACCGGTGATCGCCATCCCAAGATCGGCTCGGGTGTTTTGATCGGGGCCGGCGCAAAGGTGCTCGGCAACATCCACATCGGGAACTGCGCGCTCATCGCTGCGGGCAGTGTGGTGCTTCAGGATGTGCCACCGAACATGACCGTGGCGGGGGTTCCTGCACGAATCGTTGGGCGGGCGGCCTGTGCGGAACCTGCGCGCACCATGGATCAGATGATTGGTCCAGACGACTACAGCGGACTATGAGTACGACAGTCGGGGACAATCTTCTGACGCGCCCCGGACGGCCCATGTAACAACCCGGAGGCGATGGTGAAGAAAGACGAAATCGCGCGGCTGGAACGCTACCTGAGGAAGACGTTCAAGACGCCCAATCTCAGTGTGCGCGCTCGGCCGAAGAAGGACGACAGCGCCGAAGTTTATATCGGCGACGATTTCGTTGCGGTGCTCTTTCGTGAAGAAGAAGACGGAGAAACCTCCTATCAGTTCCAGATGGCGATCCTTGACGTCGATTTGGAAGATGCTTGAAGCGGCAGCCGCGCGGAGTTGAGGAGTTGTTGTATCATGGCTCTCTACCGGCTGGGGACGGCCGAAGTCGTTGTGCCGGCTTCGGGCAACTTCTGGGTCGCGCCAAATGCGATGGCCATTGGGCGTATCGAGCTTTGCGAAGACGCCAGCGTCTGGTTCGGCGCGGTCCTGCGCGGGGATAACGAACTGATCCGCGTGGGTGCGCGCTCGAACGTCCAGGACGGCTGTGTTCTGCATACCGATCCCGGTTTTCCGCTGGACATTGGAGACGACTGCACCATCGGACATATGGTGATGCTGCATGGCTGCACGATTGGCCGTGGATCGTTGATTGGGATCGGCTCGATCGTGCTCAATGGCGCCAAGATCGGCGAGGGTTCGCTGATCGGAGCCAATACGCTGATCACGGAAGGCAAAGAGATTCCGCCGCGGTCTATGGTTCTTGGTTCACCTGGCAAGATCGTGCGAGAATTGACGAGCGAGGAGTCAGAGAGGCTCAAGGCGAGCGCCGGACGCTACGCTGCAAACTGGCGTCGCTACAAGGCTGGGTTCGCACCGCAAAGCTGATGGGGGAACACCCGCTTCAGATCGCTAAGTGCAGGTTGGTGGGCCATTCTCAGCTCCAACGGCGGTTCGACCACATCCACTGCTCGGGTGCTTCGCGCACCCAGTCTTCGAACTGGCGTTGCATCTCGGTCATGATCGTTCGGATGTCGTCGGATTGATTGGCCGTGCGCGGCACCCGCAATTCCTTCAACTCAACGACGAAGCGGCTTTCGTTACCGATCCGCCGGCAACAGGACATCCACATGCGGCTGCCGAGCCTGCGCGCGATCATCGCGCCGATCGCCTGCGTGCGCGCCGGCTGACCGAAGAACGGCACGTCGATGCCTGTTCGATCATAGAGATCGCACACGAGTCCGAGGCGCCCGCCGCGGCGCACGAAATCCGTCAGGATGCGGGCTGTGCGCTGCTCATCCCCGTGATCACCTTCCACACGGCCACGGCCGAACAGCCCGCCAGGATACAGATCGCGTCTCAGATGACGCAGATAGGCATCGACATAGGGATTGTTGACCGAGCGATAAACAGCCCCGGGATTGGCGTTGGCAACGACGAAGGGCCAGATTGCCAGCTCCCAGTTGCCCATGTGGAGCGAAACCCCGACAGCGGGGCCGAGTTTGTTGCGATAGCGATTGAAGAGACGGGCCGGCACGATCTCGATGCGCCTGGGATCGGCGATGATCTTGTCGATCTGGATCGTTTCGACCATCACGCGGCCGAGGTTCTCCCAATGGGCGAGGCAGATGGACAGCCGCTCCGCGTCCGTCTTTTCGGGAAACGCGATCTGTAAGTTTTCAAGCGCGCGCTGATGGCGCTTGGGACTGACAAGCGGCGCGAGCCGCCGCCACCACCATGCGCTGAAGCTGGCAGCGGTTTCGAGCGGCAACACCCTGAACGGCGCGAAGATGCCACGGAGCAGAACGTACTCGAGCCAAAATTGCAGATCGCGCAAGCGTGATCGGTTGGGCGTTGCGGCAGATTTCGCCAAGGCGTGCTCCCATGGCGGGTGCTGGTTTCCCGACCGCACCCCAGGCCGCTCCCTTTTTAACAAGGACACAGAGCGCAACTTTCCAGGAGGTCGTGGGCGCCCGCCCTATTGGCAAGGTCGTCACCCACCGTCAAGTCGCCATTGCGGGCCGCGTCGAGGGTTGCATCAAACTCGGGCACGCGCCGGAGGGCGCGACACCCTCGCGCACGAGGCGTTGTCGCAATGGCCCCGCGATGCGGATGAGATGCAACCCGAGCCCCCGCAGCAGCTGGACGGGAAGCAGCGGCGTGATGAGGGAGCGGTTGAGGATGTCGACCGCCGTAATCCGCCCACGGATATCGGGTGCGCGCCATGCGCTGTAGCGTTGAAGGACGGCCGCTCCACCAGGGTCCTCGCCGCGCGCCTTGGCCTCGCCGGCGCAATCGGCAAGACAAGCCGCGTCTCGAAGTCCGAGATTCAAGCCCTGGGCGCCGATTGGCGGAATGACGTGGGCCGCTTCCCCGACGAGCGCCACCCGATTTTGCGCAAAGGTAGCCGGCTTCAGGCCGCTTAAGGGGAACGCGGCACGTGGTCCGAGGTCGCCGACGCTGCCAAGCAAACCCTGCAGCCGCCGCTCGATGGCCTCGCGGAAGGCCTCATCAGCAAGAGTCATCAGCCGTTGCGCTTCGTGAGGTGTCTCCACCCACACAAGGCTCGAAGTGCGGCCGGGCATCGGAACGGTCGTA
>JAKALI010000111.1 GCA_021813195.1 Pseudomonadota bacterium | reverse complement strand
TTCCGATCTTACTCGGCCGTCTGGAGCGGCCAGTTTGAGTACTACGAACGCGCAAAGCAGCGCCTCGCGATTGTCGTGCCGGTCACTCTCGCACTCATCTTGCTGCTGCTCTATCTGAACTTCCGCCGCATGACTGAGACGCTGATCGTTATGCTGTCGTTGCCGTTTGCTCTCGTTGGAGGGCTTTGGCTGATGTGGTGGCTCGAGTTCAACGTCTCGGTTGCCGTCGCTGTCGGCTTTATTGCACTGGCAGGCGTGGCTGCAGAGACGGGCGTGATCATGCTGGTCTACCTTGATCACGCTCTGGATCAGCGCCGTGCCATCGTTGCGCGTGAAGGGCGCGCGATGACGCGCGAGGACATCAACGCGGCCATTATCGAAGGAGCCGTTGAACGCGTGCGGCCGAAGATGATGACCGTCATTGCCATCATGGCTGGGTTGCTGCCCATCCTGTGGAGTCATGGAACAGGATCGGAGGTCATGCAGAGGATCGCCGTGCCGATGGTTGGCGGCATGGTGTCGTCGGCGATCCTAACCCTTGTCGTGATCCCTGCAATCTATGCCGTGGTCAAGGCTCGCACTGAAGTGCGTGAAACCGGGGACATAGCCGCCCTAAGCTCGAAGGGGGCATGAGTGCCAAGGGCAACCGGCAATTGGTTGGCTGCGCTGAAAGCGTACATCCCGGTATCGATCGGTGCTCACCTCGCTTGGGAGGTTTTACAGCTGCCCCTCTACACAATCTGGTCAACCGGAGGGCCATGCGAGATCGCCTTCGCCGTCGTACACTGTACTGGTGGCGATGCCGTGATCGCCATCACGGCGTTGAGCCTGGCCCTCGTGCTGGTCGGCCATGAAAACTGGCCGGACCAATCCTATCGCAAAGTCTTGTTTGTCACTCTTGTCTTCGGTGTGAGCTATGCGATCTTCAGCGAGTGGTTGAACGTGACAGTCCGCGGCAGTTGGGCCTACACGCCAGATATGCCTGTGGTACCGGTCCTCGGCACCGGCATTGGGCCATTGCTTCAATGGATCTCTGTGCCAATTGCCGCACTCAGCACCGCTAGGCGTTTCGCTGAAGTCCGCAGGTAACATGCGGCGAATATTACCGGCCGCCTCTGGGGTCCATTTCGATTTCATTTCGCCGCCGACATTACTTAGCCTTCGCCTGTCGAACGTGCCGGCGCGGCTCCGATTGCGCGTGAAGAATGCGACAGTCTCTAACGCGCGGCCGTGGCAGGCGAGTATGACCGCCATTAGTTCGCGCTGCTGCGCGCAGCCGGCGGATCTTACTGTCGATGCGCTCGACCTGATGCCGGGCTAGCGCATCGACGGCTTTGCAGGACGCATTCGGCAAGTCTGCCAGGCTAAGCAGCGAGCGAACTTCATCAACGTCAAATCCCAGGTCACGGGCGTGATGGATGAATTCGACCCGGTACATGGCTTGCGCATCGTAACGACGCTGATGGCCCTCGGTGCGCATCGGCTCAGGTAAAAGTCTAATCTGCTCGTAGAAACGAATTGTGGGACTTTGACGACAGTGAGTTTGGCGAGCCTGCCTATTCCGATACCATCCATGGATTTAATCCCTCTTGCGCCTCAAGTGGCTAGAGGTTGTACGCTCATGCTAAAAATTTGAAAATTCGGTTGAATTGAGAATGGCCGATTGCGACCACATGGGATGCGGGTGTTCGGCGGACGTGATCTTTGATGGGCTCTCGTCCGACTACCGCCACCGCCTCTGGGCGGTGATCGCGATTAGCGCGTCGATGTTCGCGGTGGAGATGGGTGCCGGAGTGTTGGCGGGCTCTCAGGCTCTTCGGCGGACGCGTTAGACTTCTTCGGCGATACGCTCACCTAAAACATGAGCCTAGCGGTTATCGGTCTGTCGCTGCGCGTGAGGGCGATGGCGGCTTTTTTCAAGTGGATCACGCTGGGACTAACGGGCCTGTGGGTGCTCGGTTCAACCGTGTGGCACGCGCTCGCGATCGGTATGGCGCAAGCACTGCTCAAGAACGGGACAGACCCTATGACACGCAAACTTGCGGATGACATTATCAAGGCACAGGAAAGCGAGATCGCCATGATGAAGGATTGGCTTGCCAAGAACGCAAAACAGTGACGGTCGACGCGCTGCGGGGGCTTGCCCTCTGCAGCGCACACGGCAAGCCCTTGAATTTTGTATCAATCCACCTTGTGATTGCTAATGCTATCGCAGCAGGTTAAGGTTTTTAGATGAAGTTGATTGCGCGAATCATGCTCGTGCTTTTTGCCGTTGTGACCGTAAGTGGTCATGAAGCGGCGCAACCTCTTGTCTATCACGCGCAAGAACACCATCAGACTAACGCTCATGTCGGCCACGACCATAACGCGGGCGTGATTGTCCCCATTGCGATCGAGTCTGGGTCTACTGTAGATTTTTGCGCACAGGCTTCCTGCGAAGCACCGGAGAGCGATCAATCCGGGGCGCACTTCCACATAACTTGCTGCAGTGTCGTCATTGCGCTGCCACCCGCTGAATTTGGCGTCGAGACTCTCGCTGTTTCAGTGATTGACCACCCAATTCGCCGCTCAAGCTTGGCGCTCGGCGAGCTTCGTTATCCTCTGCTGCGCCCACCCTGTCATTTGGTCTGACACGCTTTGACCTCGCCCGCCTTGGCGGATGAGCGTTGAGCGATTGGATTCGGCCAAAGGCATTTCCTTTAACCCTAAGCCACTCAGGCACTGTGCGATCCGCAGGGCCGTCAGAGGTGCGTAGGGCGTGATGCCCCGGCCGATCCAAGGGTTCCCTTGCAACAGATCGGCTTGAGCTATGGTTCGCATCACCACACTATTCGCACTAATCGTTTTGACCTTCGGCGCCGCATGGGCTGGGCCGGGGCATGACCACGGCGACGAAGGCCCTGCGCCCGTCACCAGCGCTGCCCCTCGCTTAGAGAGCGTTGGCTCCACTATGGAGCTGGTCGCGACCTCCGAAGGGCATCGTCTCATCATTTATCTGGATCATCCCGATACCACTGAGCCTATCGATGAGGCCTCGATTGAAGTTTCGGGGGATGGAATTCCCACGGCGCTGGCACGGCGTATTGAGCCCGGTACTTACGAACTGGAAGCCGACTGGGTTGATCAGCCGGGAACGAAGGCTTTGGTCTTCACGATCACCACTAAGACCGATGTCGATCTTCTGAACGGGACATGGAGCGTTGCAGAGGCTGGTCATGCCACGGCTCCGGGTGGGCAGGTGTTGCCCCTTCTCCAAGTCCTCTCGCGGCCCGACATACAGGCTTTGCTGATGGGTACGCTCATCCTAGGCTTCGTGCTGGCCTTCGCGCTTCGCTGGCGATCGGGGCAGAAGAGCAGCGCCGACGATGATGCCGCCCCAATCTCAAAAGCTGCTTCATCCAAATCCATCCCGCTGAGAAGTGCGGCTGAAGTGGTTCTCATCGCGGCCTTAGTCGGATCTTTGATATCGGCCCCAGCACTAGCCGGCCCGGGCCATGATCATGGAGAGGGCGGCCATGATGAAGCTCCGGCAGCTGCCGGGGGGAATACGCCTCGTAAGCTGCCCGATGGCGGAGTCTTCGTTCCCAAAGCGACTCAGCGACTACTCGGTCTCCGCACCAAGCCTGCTGCGGCCGCAACGTCGTCGCGTGTGCGGGAACTGATCGGCACGGTTGTTCCCGATCCATCCTCTTTTGGACAGGTTCAAGCGCCCATGGACGGACAAATCGAAGTCAGCGAGCGCGGCATTTCCTATGCCGGGCAGAAGGTGCAGGCGGGGGAAGTGCTCGCATTGTTGGTCCCATCCATCCCCGTGGCTGATCTCGGCACTATGCAGCAGCTGCGCGCTGAAGTGGATGGCAAGCTGATCATTGCGGAACAGAAGCTCGACCGCCTCACGCGCATTGCAAGCGTGGTTGCCAAGAGCCAGATCGACGATACGAAAGCCGAACTCGCCGCATTGCGTGAACAAAAGCGCGTTCTTGAACCTAAGGACACGCAAAAAATCCAGCTCAAGGCGCCGGTCAGCGGCATAATCTCGGTGGCTAACGTCCGGGCCGGGCAGGTTGTCTCCGCGCGCGATACGCTGTTTGAAATTGTCGATCCCGAGAAGCTATGGGTGGAGGGCATCGGTGATGCCGGTCACGGTGAGGGGGCGATCATCTCGGCCAAGGCGCTGGATGGTGAGGGCCATTCTCTCAAGCTCTCTTACATCGGGCGCTCGCCAACGCTGCGTCAACAGGCAAGTCCGTTTCTCTTCCGCATCGAGGACGCCCATCCGGAGCTCGTCATCGGATCGCCGGTCAAAGTCTTTGCTCAATCCGAAGCCACGGCTGAGGGCATCGAATTGCCCCTGGCCGCTGTCGTGCGCGGAAATAATGGCATCCCGCAGGTCTGGATCAAGGAGAGCCCGGAGCGTTTTCGGCCTGCAGAAGTGAAAACCCAGCCGCTCGATGGCGAGCGCATCTTGGTTCTAGCGGGCATCAAGCCCGGGGCGCGGGTCGTGACAACGGCCGCCGAACTCATCAATCAGATTCGGTGAGGGGAACTTATCATGTTCAACGCCATTGTCCGCGCCAGCCTTGCAAACCGCTTGTTCGTCCTGATCGGCGGCATTGCCATCATGCTCTATGGCCTGGCTACGCTCAGAACGCTTCCGGTGGATGTTTTTCCCGATCTCAACCGGCCGACGGTCACGCTGCTCGCCGAATCCGATGGCCTTGCGCCGGAGGAAGTCGAGCTACTCGTCACCTTCCCGATCGAGACCGCCATGAACGGCATGCCGGGCGTCAACCGCGTGCGCTCCGTCTCCGGCGTCGGGCTTTCCATCGTTTACATTGAGTTCGATTGGTCGACTGACATCTATCTGGCGCGCCAGCAGGTCGCTGAGCGGCTGCAGCTCGTCCGGGAACAGCTGCCGAGCAACGTCCATGCGCAGATGGGGCCCATCTCCTCGATCATGGGCGAGATCATGCTGATCGCCATGTCGGGCGAAACAGCCGATCCCATGGTGCTGCGCGAGATTGCCGATTTCACGGTTCGGCCTCAGCTACTGACTGTTTCGGGCGTGTCGCAGGTGGTGCCCATCGGGGGTGAGGTGCGGCAGTACCGCGTCATTCCAGATCCCCGGCGCATGGCCAGCCTTGATGTCAGTTTCGACGCCATTGAAAAAGCCATCCAGCAATTCGGCGCGAATACTGGTGGCGGTTTTGTCGACCAGAAGGCTCGCGAATATCTGATCCGCAACATCGCCCGTACCACGAAGATCGATGATCTGAAAAATCTAGTCGTTGCCTACCGGGAAGGGCAATCCATCTTCCTGAACCAGGTCGCTGAGGTCGATTTTGCAGCGCGGACCAAGCGCGGTGATGCGGGCTATCAAGGTAAGCCCGCCGTTATTCTGGCCGTCCAGAAGCAACCCAACGCCGATACGGTCGGCATTACAAGGCAGATCGAAGCCATGCTGCCGGAACTGCAGCGCGTGATGCCAGAGGGCGTGCGCGTCACTGATATCCAGTTCCGGCAGGCCACCTTCATTGAAACATCGATTGAGAACGTTTTGCGCGTCCTCGTCGAAGCGCTGATTGTGGTCGCAATAGTGTTGTTTGCCTTCTTGCTCAATTGGCAGACCACTTTCATTTCGCTTGTTGCGATTCCACTTTCTGTGCTCACCACCGTGATCGTGTTCCAGTTCATGGGGCTTTCGATCAACACCATGACGCTCGGCGGCCTCGCGATTGCCATCGGCGCGCTCGTGGATGATGCCGTGGTGGATGTCGAGAACATCTACCGAAGGCTTGGTCTGCACAGGGCGGCGGGCGGCAGGGATCGCCGTAGCATTGAAGAGGTGGTGGCCGATGCGTCCATCGAAGTGCGCTCCGGTATTCTCTATGCAACGGCCATCATTGTTCTGGTTTTCTTGCCGCTGTTTGCTCTTTCCGGCATTGAAGGCCGTCTATTTTCTCCGCTGGGCATCGCCTTCATCGTCTCGATTTTGGCGAGCCTTGTTGTCTCAATGACGGTCACGCCTGTGCTTGCCTATTGGCTGTTACCGCGCATGAAGCATCTGTCCGAGCATGAAACGTGGCTCGTGCGCCATCTCAAGCGTTTGCAGAAGCGCGGACTTGAATGGGCCTTTGAGCGGCCCGGTTTTGTGATCGGTCTTCCCGCATTGGCCGTCGTTGCTGCACTTGGTGCGGCACTCCTTCTGCCGCGTGCGTTTCTGCCGAGCTTCAACGAGGGCACCGTTCTGGTCAGCGTGATCCTACAGCCCGGCATCAGCCTTGCTGAGTCGGACCGTATCGGCCAGCTCGCCGAAAAAATCGTGGCGGAAGTGCCGGAAGTCAAATCCGTCGGCCGCCGTACCGGCCGCGCCGAAATGGATGAACATGCCGAAGGCGTGCACAATAGTGAGCTGGACATTGATCTCGAAAAATCCGAGCGCAGCCGCGAAGCCGTTCTCGCCGACATCCGCCAGCGCCTGACCGTCCTTCCCGCCAGCATCGCAGTGGGTCAGCCTATCGCGCATCGCCTCGATCACATGCTTTCAGGCGTTCGTGCCCAGATTGCGCTGAAGATCTACGGTGATGACTACGACACGTTGCGCGGCCTCGCCGCCGATCTCGAAACGCGCCTCAAGCGCATACAGGGCATCACGGATCTACAAACCGAAAAGCAGGTGCGCATTCCCCAGCTTCAGGTGCAGATCGACTACGATAAGGCCAAGCGCTACGGGCTCAACCCCAATGACATCACCAAGGCGCTGGAGACGCTCTCGAACGGCCGAGTCGTGTCGCAGATCGTCGATCAATCCAAGCGCTTCGATGTTGTTTTGCGCCTGAGCGATTCTGACCGCAGCACCTATGCCTTGGGCGAAATGCTGATCGAAAGTCCGGCCGGGCGCATCCCGCTCAAATCCGTGGCTGATGTAGTGGAGACGGACGGACCGAACCAGATCCTGCGCGAGAACGGGCGCCGCCGCATCGCCGTGCTCGCCAATACTGATGGCTCTGATCTGGCGCGCATCGTTGAGGATATCCGCAAGGAGGTTCAAACAGCCACGCTCCCGCAAAGGTATTTCACCAGCCTCGAAGGGCAGTTCCAAGCGCAGGAGGAGGCCTCTCAACTCATCGCGTTGCTCTCGCTCGTCTCGCTGGGCCTGATCTTCATTGTCCTTTACTCGCGCTATCAATCGGCTGTGCTGGCGCTCATCATCATGGGCAATGTGCCTCTGGCCCTGATCGGCAGCGTGGCTGCTCTTTGGATCGCCGGGCAGAGCTTCTCCGTGGCCAGCGCCATCGGCTTTATCACGCTGGCCGGGATCGCCACCCGCAACGGCATCCTCAAGATCAGTCACTACATCAATCTGGTTTTGTTCGAGGGCGAAACCTTCGGGCGCAAAATGATCATTCGGGGAACCCTTGAACGCCTTACGCCGGTCCTCATGACGGCACTCGCGGCCGGTATTGCTCTCGTGCCGCTCATGATCGGGGCGGACGAGCCGGGCAAGGAGATCCTGAATCCCGTGGCTGTGACGATCTTTGGCGGCTTGATCTCCGCAACTCTGCTGGATGCGTTCCTGACCCCAGTATTGTTCCTGCTGCTCGGGAGAAAGCCGCTCGAAAATCTTGCATCGGCCGAGGGCGAGAAAGCCCATGCCGAAGCATTCTGACGACCAAACCAACTCAACTAGGAGACCCAGCCCATGAAAAAATATCCAGCACTCATCCTTGGCACTGTTCTCGCCTTCAACGCACCCGCTTTCGCCGAAGGCGAGCATTCCCATTCGGGCAAGCACGGCGGCAAGATCGTGGACACGGGCCACCACCACATGGAGATCGTTGCTAAGGATGGTAGTCTCGAAGTCTATCTCGCGCATGATGATGGCGATGCAGAGGAAGTGAAGGACGCCAAGGCCAGTGCCACGATCTTATCCGAAGGCCAGAAGCAAGTGATCGACTTGGTGCCTGATCCCGCCAACTTTTTGAAGGGCGCAGGCTCGTTCAAGGCAACCAAAGGGACAACGATCGTCGTAACGCTAACGATGCCCGGCCATAAGCCTGAGCAGGCGCGCATCAAGTTGGATTGAGGGGCAACTAAGATGGCTTACTCTTTCAGCCCGTACCTCACCCCGGTGGCCGTGATTTTCGCTGCCGCCGCTCTCTCTCCCGCCGGGGCCAGTGCGCTCCCGGCGGTGATAGAGGGCGTCCGTCAGGTGGCCGATATTCGCACCTATCGGCATTGCCATAACACGCCCCGGCGTACCTACTGTCACACACGGGAGCACCTCCCGGTGACCATTCGTCCGCACCCCGACGTGCCGAAGGATCCTCATCGTGACTGACAGCTGCCAGACATCCGAGGGCTGCGGCTGCGGGACCAATCCTAGGTTCGATGGGCTCGATCCGCGCTACAAACGAATCTTGTGGGTCGTCATCGCCATCAATGCGGTGATGTTCGTCATCGAAATGGCTGCAGGTCAGCTTGCGGGGTCGCAGGCCTTGCAGGCTGACGCCCTCGATTTTCTTGGCGATACGCTCACCTACGGGCTCAGCCTTGCCGTCATCGGAGCATCGATCAGGACGCGGGCAACGGCAGCGTTCCTCAAGGGGGGCAGTTTGATGCTGATGGGCCTCTGGGTCTTTGGCTCAACCGCCTATCAAGTGCTCATACTTGGGCTTCCGCAGGCCGAGATCATGGCTGGCATCGGTTTTTTGGCGCTGGCCGCCAATCTCACGAGTGTGCTTCTGCTGCTGCGTTACAAGGACGGTGATGCCAATGTCCGCTCGGTATGGCTATGCTCGCGCAATGACGCCATCGGCAACATAGCTGTCATGGGAGCGGCATTCGCCGTATGGGTCTTTGGCTCCGCATGGCCCGACTTGATCGTGGCGGCCGCAATGGCAGTCCTGTTCCTCAATTCCGCATATCTGATCTTGCGGCAAGCGCGTGAAGAGTACCGGCAGCAGCCCGCCATGTCTTGAAATTTGGCCGCAGCTCATGACCGTAAGCTTTAATCAGCATCACGGCGCTTACCATAGCAGGCATCAGTAGAGATCGACAATTTTACTCTCAGAACCCAATAAGATCAGAGGGGCAGCGCTACTACATTTCACAAGCGATAGGTGACGAACTTGCCGCGGCCGGTGCGCCTGGATGAGCCCCGCGCGCCACATGCGAGAGGTGAATGGCTACTGACAAGTCGGTGCACTTCGCCGGGACTTCGACGCTTCGCTGGCTTTGCGCAAGAGTTTCCAGCGGCCTAATGGAATTCGGCAACCTGGCGAGGGAGCAGGCCCTTCGGGCGTTCACTTGACGCCATCTCGGGTCTCTACTAACGATCAATAAATTACTTGAATGATGGTGGATCGTCAATTCATGCGGGGCGTCACGCAATGCGTGCAGGAAGCTGACCATGATCGAGTTCCTACTGAGCAACGAGCCAATCGTCCGCCTATCAGCCTTTGCTGCGGTGTTCACGATCATGGCGATGTGGGAGATGCTAGCGCCCCGGCGAGTGCAGGTAATACGGCGAACCACGCGCTGGCCCAGCAATTTGGGCGTGGTCGTTCTCGATACCGTGCTCGTGCGCATCCTATTCCCCACAACGGCAGTCGTGCTCGCTCTTATGGCGGAGGCGAAGGGATTCGGCCTTTTCAACATTCGGCCAGCGGCAAGCTGGATCGCGATCATTGTCTCGGTGGTCATGCTCGATCTCGTCATCTACC
>JAKALI010000110.1 GCA_021813195.1 Pseudomonadota bacterium | reverse complement strand
TGGTGATCTCCGCTTCCTCGCCGCGGCCGATCAGGCCCAACTCCTCGACGCCCGCAATTTCCGTCATATAGCGGACACAGCGCGTGCAATGGATGCAGCGGGTCATCACCGTCTTGATGAGTGGCCCGATATACTTGTCTTCGACGGCGCGCTTATTCTCCTCATAGCGCGAACCGCCGAGCCCATAGGCCATCGCCTGATCCTGCAAATCGCACTCCCCACCCTGATCACAGATCGGGCAATCGAGCGGATGATTGAGGAGGAGGAACTCCATCACACCCTCACGCGCCTTCTTGACCAGCGGCGTGCGGGTGAAAATCTTTTTCGGGCTGCCGTCACGATTGGGCGGCAAATCGTTGACGATCATCGCACACGATGCGATGGGCTTGGGGCTGCCTTCGACTTCGACGAGACACATGCGGCAGTTGCCGGCGATCGACAGGCGCTCATGGTAGCAAAAGCGCGGGATCTCGGCGCCCACGGCCTCGCACGCATGCATGAGCGTGGTACCGTCCTCCACCTCAATCTCAGTCCCGTCGATGATGAGCGTCTTCGTCATCTCGTTGCGTCTCCGGCACCTGCGCTCCCCGCTTGGGTCTCGCACAGGAACAATATCATTCAGCGGCCTGCGCGTGGCTCGCCTGATAGCTGTCGATGCGCTTTTCGATCTCACCGCGGAAGTGGCGGATTAACCCCTGTACCGGCCAGGCGGCCGCATCTCCCAAGGCACAGATCGTGTGACCTTCCACCTGCTTAGTTACCTCTAACAGCAGATCGATCTCACGCTTGTCCGCACGGCCTTCCGCCATGCGTTCCAAGACCCGCCACATCCAGCCTGTGCCTTCACGGCATGGCGTGCACTGCCCACAGCTCTCATGCTTGTAGAAGTACGAAATGCGGGCGATTGCGCGCACGATGTCGGTCGACTTGTCCATTACAATGACCGCCGCGGTACCAAGGCCAGATTTGACCTTGGCAAGCGCATCGAAGTCCATCGTGAGATCCTGACACAACTCTTCCGGTACAAGCGCCACCGACGAGCCGCCTGGGATGACCGCGAGCAGGTTGTTCCAGCCCCCGCGCACGCCGCCAGCGTGTTCCTCAATGAGCTGACGCAGAGGAATGCCCATTTCTTCCTCGACAACGCAGGGCTTGTTCACGTGACCTGAGATCTGAAAGAGTTTTGTCCCGGTGTTGTTGGGTTTTCCCAACTGGGCAAACCACGACGATCCGCGACGCAGGATGTCGGGAACAACGGCGATGCTCTCCACGTTATTGATCGTCGTCGGAGCTCCATAGAGGCCGACGTTGGCCGGAAATGGAGGCTTCAGCCGAGGCTGGCCCTTCTTGCCTTCGAGGCTCTCCAGCAGGGCCGTCTCCTCCCCGCAGATGTAGGCGCCAGCCCCATGATGTACGTAGATGTCGAAGTCCCAGCCATGCACGTTGCCCTTGCCGATGAGGCGCGCGGCATACGCTTCGTCAATCGCGCGCTTTAAGGCCTCGCGCTCGCGGATGTACTCGCCCCGCACGTAGACGTAACAAGTGTGCGCACGCATGGCGAAGGCGGCGAGCAAAGCGCCTTCAATTAACAGGTGGGGGTCGTGGCGGAGGATCTCGCGATCCTTGCACGAACCAGGCTCCGATTCATCCGCATTAATGACGAGATAGCTCGGGCGCGGATCGTTCTTTGGCATGAACGACCATTTAAGCCCGGTCGGAAAGCTGGCACCGCCACGGCCCCGCAGTCCGGAACCCTTGACCTCATTGATGATCCAGTCGTGGCCTTGGTCGATGAGCAATTTCGTGCCGTCCCAGGCGCCGCGCTGCATCGCGCCCTTGAGACCTGGATCGTGAAATCCATAGAGATTGGTGAAGATGCGATCTCGATCAGCCAGCATGGCGCATCATCCCTTAGGCCGCTCACCAGCGGAGTTTTCAGGTCGCCAACCTTCAGCCAACTTGCGGCACTGCTCCTGCCACTGGTCACGCGCGATGCGGCCTTTGAAGCCGCCCATTTCGTTCTCAAACCAAGCCACTTCTTCGGGCGTCCACGCGGCGATCTGATCGAAGTGCCAGATGCCCAGGGCATTCATGCGTTCTTCGAGCTTCTCAGCCACGCCCCAGATCAGCTTCAAATCGTCGGCAATGCCTTTGCGCGGCGCGGTGAGCAGGGTGGGTTTGCGCATCTCGATTGGTTGTTCCGGCGTCGCAGCGACGGTCGCCCCGAATGGCCCAGGACCGACCTTGCGCGACTGTTCAGCAAGCTTGGCGAGTTCCCCAGCCGCCATTGGCTTGCCCCCACCACGGGCTTCGAGTTCTTTGACGAGACCCGCATTGGCCATCGCGGCAAGCGCCGCAGGATGCGGTTGGGACGCGGCCTGTGCGGCCGGCTCCGCTGCAAAGCGCTTGCGCCAAGTTCCTATGCGCGAACCGTCAAACAGTGCAGGATCATTGAGCGTGGTCGGCCCGCCCTGTGGGCATGATGCTCGACGACCGATTTGCGATCCTGGCGCTGGAGGGGTCCCGCGCTCGAAGCCATCCAACAGCGCGTTGAAACTTTCAGGTGTCAAATCTTCATAAGTATCGGGACCGATTTGAACCATGGGCGCGTTGGCGCAGCTGCCCAGGCACTCGACTTCCTCCCAAGAGAACGCGCCGTCGGGCGACAGCTGATGTGCATCGGCCGCAATGCGGCGCTTGCAGACGCTGATTAGATCGCGCGCACCCCGGAGCATACACGGCGTCGTGCCACAAACTTGGACGTGGGCTTTGGCGCCGACCGGCGCCAATTGAAACATGGTGTAGAAGGTCGCAATCTCGTACACGCGGATGTAGGCCATACCCAGAAGATCCGCGACGGCCCGAATGGCAGGTTCCGTGATCCAGCCGCCGATCTGCTCCTGCGCGCGCCACAAGACAGGGATGACCGCAGATGCCTGCTTACCAGGCGGATATTCCGCGATCTTAGCTTGCACCCAAGCGAGGTTCTCGGGCGTGAAAGCAAAATTGGGGGGCTGATCGGGATGTAGGCGGCGAACGGCCATTCACGGCTCCCAGCGTCGACCTGGCAAGCTCGGGCGCCGATAAAGCGGTACGTTGACGCGCCGCAGCAACGCTGCGGCGGCCAGCCCGGTGCCCTCGAGCGGTCAAGGTTTCCAGTACGGCCTCGAAAGCCGCAAGGCAAGGGCGTAAGCCGAGCCAAGCGCTGACAAACCCGCGCCGCGATGTCGCGAGTGCACCGATCCGAATCGGTTCTTTGGACGAAGGTTCTAGGCTGCGCCGGCGCGCGCGAACGGCGGAACCTCGCTGCGAGCCTCTTGGCCTGAGGGCTGCATCGCGCCCACGACCGTGGGGCGCCCTGCATCGGTCCAGCGCACGACCTTATCGAAGTCGCTGAGCCAGCCCACCAGTAACAATCCTGTCGCAATTGGAGCGAGGAAGAGCGAGACCTGCGAGCCTACACGCAGGAAACCCGTCCAGAAAATTGCCAGCAGCACGCCGAACAAGACAATGACCCAACCACCGAGCTCCGGACCGCGGGCCGCAGCAAAGAGCAATCCCGTCAGAAACGACACAATGCCAAGCAAAATGGGAACGGCGGGGAGATCGGCCTGCAGGGAACCCATCGGCCAACCGTTGCCGCGGGCAAACATTCGATACGTCGCCAACGACAAACCCCAACCGAATGCGCCGACCGCCAGAAGGAACATGCTGTCGATCATAGACATCACCTCGAATGCAGTTCAATCTTTACAAAGGACACAAGTCGAATGAGCGACCTATGGACCGGGGCCGTGCCTGACAGACGGGGAGAGATAAACCGCCCGCACCCGTTCCGAGATGTGACAGCTAATTGCGGCGTCGCAAAGGGCCACTGACAGCGAGAGTTAAAATCTCTCCGTTGACGTCACACAAGTCTTGGGCAATGTCGACTCTCCGTCACCCAAGCGCAGCGGTAGCAATTTACCGTACGTGATCCAAGCCACAGGGAGCGAGCTCGTCATGTCCGCGGACATCATCAATCTTCGCCAGGCCCGAAAAGCCAAAGCGCGCGCCGAACGCGAACGACAGGCGGCAGAACATCGCGCGCGCTATGGCCGAACACGTGCCGACCGGGAGCACCGCGCAGCCATCTCGGTCCTCGATGCCGCCCGCCTCGATGGCGCCAAGATCATACGCAGCCAAGGTCGCAAGCCGCAGGAGCCACCTGTTACCTCATGAGCCGTCCGGTCAAGCGATCCTTCAATTTACGCGGCCATCAAACGTCGATCTCCCTGGAAGCACCCTTCTGGGAAGCACTGAAAGAGTCGGCCGCGCGTCGCGGGTGCTCACTCGCCAGTCTCGTCGCGAAGATAGATGCGGAGCGCGGGTCGTGCAGCCTTTCCGGAGCAGTGCGGATCTGGATCCTGCGGGACGTACGAAACCCTACGCCCCCTCATGCCGGCGGCGGCGATCGGGACTGAGCGGGGCTAAGATGCAAAGCCACCTCACGCAGCGCCGCTATTGATAGGGCGTGATCTGAAACGGCTGCCAAGTATTCTGCACGGGCTTTTTCTTCTGAACAGGCGGGTTAGCCAATCGTGGCGGGCGCGGAGCCGTGTTCGCCGGCGGCGGGGTCGCCCCGCCGTCGTTCGCGCCATCTGCCATGCCTTCGCCTCCTGTGCCTCGGGACGCGGCGGCACCATCACCACCGACCGATTGGCCCTCGCCACTCCCCTGTGAACCGCCAGGCACCACCTGGCTCGCCGCGCCTGGCGCGCTCGGCAACGGTGGCGTGTCTTGGGGGACAGACGCATCTGGTACCGTCTCGCGGAGCCGCTGTTCCTCCAGCCGCCGTTTCCGCTCCGCATCTTCCTCCGCGCGCCGCGCCCGTTCCTGCGCGGCCCGCTGCTCATCGAGCCGACGCAAACGCTCCAGTTCATCCACATCCCGCTCCATGCGGCGGACGGCTAACTCCCGCTCGAGCGCATCGGCTGCGAGGACTGGCTCCATGGTCATCAAGTCTGCCAGGCGGCCGGAAAAACTCAGCGTCACCGGCGGCAACGTGCGCCGCTCGACGGCAACCGGAGCCGGCACGACGCCATCTGTGATTCCCGCAGCCGCCGCCACGCTCGGCGCAGCGCGGGTCATCGCCTTGCCCTCGATGTTCCACGTACTCGCGACCAACAGCCGTCGCAAATCGACCGTCGCATCGAATACGGCCCGCCCGTCCGGGCTGGCCAATTCAACCCGCGCCAGCTTGAGCATGCCGTCGCTGAGTGTGATGGGAACCACAACTTCGCCGATCTTCAACGCATATTCCTTGAGCGCCGCGCGCAACGCGTCCGCCAAACCGGCTCCCGCCATCGGCCCGGCGCCTTGCAGAGCTTTTTCGCTCACATCGGATACGGCCTTTGGCGCGACCCCATGCAACGTGACATCGCCGATTTTCAGTTCCCCCTCGCCCGCCAGTGCAGAAATCAAAGAGGCGGCGGACAACGCTTGCCCCGAGAAACTCAAGTTGATGGACGCGACATCGGCAAGCAGCGAATGGTCACCGTCATTCTCCGAGCTTCCGGTGCTCGTAATTTGGATTGCGAGCTTGCCATCCGCGCCGACGCCGGCCGCGAGTTTCTTGAGAACAAAGTCGGCCGTCGCTTTGCCGCCAAGCGCTCCGCCCTCGAGCTTGGCGACTTCTATGCTCCCGGGGCGCAGCGCGATCTCCATGCGGGCGTCCTTTATGGCAACGCCGGGCTCCAACTCCAAATTCCGAATGCTCGCCCGCACCTTGCCCGCGACACGATCGAGAGGCGCAAGATCGAATGGCTGATCCGGCCAGATCGAATGCGGCGCTTGCGCGTTTACGTTGGGAACATCCGCAGCGGACGGAGCCCGGCTGCTGCGCCGCGTGTTATCCCGCTCGCTCGCTGTGGTGCTGTCTGGAACCGAACCCTGCGGCGAAGCCACCGGAGCGGCACTCACGGCCAGCAGTAATCCCGGCAATGAGGCCCGATCCGCGGCCAATTCCACATCGATTCCCATTAAGGCCCCGCCGTCCTGCGGAGTCAGCGTGGCGACACCCGAAACGGTCGCTGATCCCAGCTGAATGCTCGGTGCCGCAAGAACGATACGCCCTGCTTCTTTGGCCGCAGCGATCGTACCCGCGACGCTCAAGTCTGAGGCCCCCGGCGCGAGCGGCACCCCTGCGAGCGCCAAGACGTTTCGGACATCGCGTGCCGCGACCCGAATGTCGCCTCTGGCGGTGAGGCCCGAGTTTTCTAACTCATTCACGCGACCTGAGAATGCGAGATCGATGCCGTCTGCATTCATTTCGGCCAGCGTCACCAGACCATCGCCGGCCGGACCCACGGCCTTGATAAACAAGCGCCCTGGTCCATCGGACTGAGATAGGGCGGGCGCCTTTGCTCGTGCGGGGGCAACGGCGTTGAGCAGTTGTTGGAATTCCGGCGCTTCGATCGTGAGCATGCCATCGGCCAGGTTGTTAATCCACTTGCCGTTCGTGGAATTGAGACGGACGAAACCCACCGCATGTCCGCCTAGCACGGTACCGTCGACATCCAGATCTAACGCTTCCGGCGTTCGCTCACCGACAGTCAATGTCGTCGCCAAGCGCCAAGGAGTGAGCTTTCCCCACCGTTCCACGACTGGCATGTGATCGGAGCGAACATCGAGAAGCTCTGCAAGGGTTGTCGCGGCTTGTGGCGTAGGGGCAGAGATAACGCCCTTGAGCTTGCCCTGCACGGCGCCATCGGCCCGTCGGGCTGTCCCTTTTACATCCACATCCAGACCACCAGCGGATTGGAATTTCAAAGACGGGATATCGATCAGGCCACCCGAAACCGACAAGTCCACGTGCAGATTGTCAAGTTGTCTTCGCCCATCGATTAACGTACCGGCTTTGATATTCACCGTGAGGTCAGGGGCCAGATCTGGCTCTCGGGCAAAGTATCCAGAGCCGGCATTATCCTGTTGCGTCGAGGACGAAGAGCCCCAGGGCTGCGCCAACAGATGCTTTCGCAGTGCGGGCAAGCCAGGATTGTCGGGCCACAACTGCGCTAAATCGATGCGATGCCCCTCCAGAGCAATCGCGATCCGACGAGGGCCCTCGAGCCCGAGCCGCAGTTGACCTTGTAGCGGCGTCCCGTTCAATTCAGCTTCAGCTTCGGTGAACGCAATGGCCTGATCGGAGAGTTGCAGGGCGCCCGTCAGCGAGAAGGGCCCATCACTCCCGGCATGAGCAAACGGATTGTCGCCAAAACCCCACGCCGAAAATCGGGCGAGACTCTGACCACTCATGGCCAACATCCCGGCGAACGCGCGATCGTTCCCATCGCCTTCGATCGTTCCTTCGAGTGACAACTCGGTACCGCCCGGCAGGTTCGCGCGCACGTCGCGCAAGGTAAGCGCTCCACCCGCACGAACCGTTTCAAAGCGGACATTACTCACGCTCTGGCGACCCAGCCCCACTTGATCAAGTTCGATGGCAATATGGGTTTGCATGCTGTCCGGCAGGGCATCGACGAGCCGATCGAACAGCGTGCGGGCGACCTCGAGCGGGACAGCCGCGCTGCTTGCCGCCTGTCCCGCTGTCAACGCATCGAGATCGAGCCATTTGGAATGTAATGCGATGTCCAACTGTTGCGGTTCTGCCCAGTTGAAGCGCGCGCGGCCCGCGACAAGCTGCGGCAGACTACCTTGCTCCACGGAAATCGCGAGATTATCGAGATGCAGAGCGCCGCCGTGTATCTTCAGATCCGATGCGACGTCGAAAAAGGCCTTCTGAGCGGTTGGAGCCGGTGCGGCAGGCGGTTGCGATGGGGCCTCCCCCACCTCGATCGTCTGCGTGGACACGCGCGCGGTCAATTTGCCCGCGAAGCGAACGCGACCCGCGAGGTCCGCGGCCGTCCCCTCAACGGTATAGCTGTTCGAACTCTGTGGCGCCGTGACGATGACCTTGACGCGGAGGTCCCCATTGGCATCCTGGCTGGACGTCGAGATGCGAACCTCGCGCGGCGTATCGGCCCAATCGAGTGTACCCCGAAACCTGTAGGGCCCTTTGAGCGAGTCGGCTGACAGCTCACCCGCAATGCCCTCCAGGCGAACGAATTCGCGGCCATCCGGTCCGGCGCCCCACACGCCCAGCCTGCCATCGAGGATGCGCACGGACTGAAGTGCCACTTCGTTGGGGACAAACGGCAGCGCCCCGGGCCTGATGCTGAGAGAGGACAGGCTCGTAAGTCCCTCACCATCAATGGTGATCTGCATTTCGGGTTGGCGCAGTTCGATGTCGCGGGCTTGCACGATGCCTTTCAGAAGCGGCGGTACGGACAACCACATCGTGAAGCCTTCCGCCCGAAAGAACGGCTGCCCCGTCTCTTCGCCAGGCCCCGAACCAATCCGCAATTTCTCGAAATGGACGTAAGGTGACGGCAGGAATCGCAGCCCCACGTTTCCCGCCACACGAACGTCACGCCCGAGAACGCGGGAGGCTTCCTCTTCCAAGACGCCGCGATAGCCGTTCCAATCGACGAGGTATGGGATACCCGCCAGCGCAGCCAGGACGACCACGACCAAACTGCCGAGAAAAAGCAGAAAGTTGTTCATGTTCCGGTCTTCGTTGCGCTTTCTGCAGCTTTTAGGGACGCGGCTCGCACATCGCACAGCCGATCATCAGCCCTCCGCCCGGAATGAGGCTTGGCCAAGAGCATCTCATGCTCAATTTCGACCACAGCGCGAGCATAGCCCATCTGCGTCCAATTCTGAACCAGAATCCGGATCATAAATTCTGGCCAGCAGCAAGGTCTCGTCTGGGCTTTGAAGCGGGAGAGCACATATTGGGCGTGGGCAAAACCTTGTTCGTTGCTTGCCCCTTTGTGAAGCCTAGGATACCTCGAGCCGATGACGACCAACAATCGCCGCCCCGCCATCGACGAGGAGCCCACACCGCATCGTGATGCGAGGGAGGATGTGCCCTTTGATTTGCCCGATGCGCCCGGCCTGAGCCAACAGACCAGAGCGACACGATCCGAACGCGCGCGCGCGATCGGTGGGGATCTGAGTGCCGCCCACGACTTTCTCGCCACGCTTAATCCCGAGCAGCGCGCCGCCGTCATGGCCCTCGAGGGGCCCGTCCTCGTGCTGGCCGGGGCCGGAACAGGTAAAACCCGCGTACTGACGACGCGCATCGCCCATATCCTTGCCAGCAGGCGCGCGTATCCCTCGCAAATCTTGGCGGTCACCTTCACCAACAAGGCTGCCCGCGAAATGAAGGGCCGGATTGGTGAACTCGTTGGTGGCGCAATCGAGGGTATGCCGTGGCTTGGGACATTCCACGCCATCGGCGTCAAGATACTACGCCATCATGCCGAACTCGTCGGCCTCACGTCACAGTTCACCATCCTCGACGCCGACGATCAATTACGTCTCTTGAAGCAAGTGATCGAAGCCGACGGTCTCGACAAAGACCGCTGGCCTGCACGCCAACTGGCCGGATTGATCGACAGCTGGAAAAACCGTGGACTGACGCCGGACAAGGTGCCGAAGAACGAGAGTTTTTCGTTCGCCGATGGCGGCGGCGTGAAGCTCTACGCGATCTATCAGGCGCGGTTGCGGATTCTGAATGCGTGCGATTTCGGCGATCTGCTGATGCACATGATCGATATTTTCCAGCGCCATCCGGACGTGCTGGAGACGTACCACAAAAAGCTCAGCCACCTCATGGTGGA
>JAKALI010000109.1 GCA_021813195.1 Pseudomonadota bacterium | reverse complement strand
GCCATTGATCGTAACCGGCGCGATCTCGTCCTTGAACTTACCAGCTTTGCGTGCGGCCTCAGCCTTGTTCTGCGAGGCAACTGCGAAGCGGTCTTGCTCCTCGCGCGTGATCTGCCACTGGCGCGCGACATTCTCGGCGGTCGTGCCCATGTGATAATTATTGAAGCTGTCCCACAGCCCATCGCGGATCATCGTGTCGATGAGCTTGCCATCGCCCATCTTGGTGGCTTCGCGCATGTGGATGGCATGCGTCGACTGGCTCATACTTTCCTGACCGCCCGCAACGACGACGGTTGCCGCGCCCGATTGGATCTGCTGCATGCCGAGCGCCACCGCTCGCAGGCCGGACCCGCAGATCTGGTTGACGCTCCAGGCCGGGGCATCCACGGGAATGCCGGCCCCGATTGCCGCCCGGCGGGCCGGTCCCTGACCCTGCGCAGCCGTCAAGACCTGACCGAGGATCACTTCCGACACCTCACCAGAGGCGATGTTGGCGCGCGCCAGCGCAGCCGTGATGGCCACCGTCCCCAACTCGTGAGCCGGCAGAGAGGCAAGGGAGCCGCCGAAAGAGCCGACCGGGGTACGGGCGGCACTAACGATGACAATGCTATCGGTGTCCTGACTCATAAGATGGGGCCTCCTCCAGGCAGAGTGCGCGAGTGGGTGCAATTTCGGTTCGGGGGTATCCGCGGCCCCTGTGACAGACCGCGCCAGCAGCCGGGCGACCTATCGCGAGGGAGACGCTTGCATAGCAGCAAGTCTTTACGTTTCGCAATTGCGCCAGCGGGCGGCAAATCCGCCCAAATCTCGGGCAGGAACCTCTGGCCGCCCACCAGCAACGTGTGCTAGCATTCCGCGGTGCAGCACTTCGAGAGCGAAGAACACGAACCGGCGAGGCCATGTTGATCAAACCCGAAACCCCGACCGACAAACGCGAAGCCGTCGTTATCAAAAAATACGCCAACCGACGGCTCTACAATACCGAGACCAGCCAATACGTCACTTTGGACGACTTGGCGGCCATGGTGCGCTCGGACCGGGATTTCGTCGTGTACGATGCAAAATCGGGTGATGACCTGACCCACGCCGTTCTGACACAGATCATCGTTGAGCAAGAAAACCGCTCGGACGGCCAGAACCTGCTCCCCATCCCATTCCTACGTCAGCTCATCCGTTTCTATGATGATCAGATCGGCCGGATGGTGCCGAGCTACCTGCAGTTCAGCCTTGAGAACCTCGTGAAGGAGCAAGAGAAGTTTCGCTCGCAGTTCACGGCCGCCTTTACGAATCCGGCAGCGGCTTTCGAAGTGTATCAGGAGCAGGCGCGCAAAAACATGGCGATGTTTGAACAGGCCGTCGCAATGTGGACGTCTTTCGGGCACGCTCAACCCTCTGGCCCGGAGAGCGCGGCCAAGGCCACATCTCCTGGGCCAAGTCCGTCAACGGGTTCGGCGTCGGACGAGGGAAAGGATGAGATCGCCAAGCTTAAAGCGCAACTCGATGCCATGCAGCGCAGTATTGAGAAACTGACGCGCGGTCAAAGCTGATGGCTAACGAGCGCTGAAGCGTTAGAGAGGTGCCGGCAGCTCCTCGACCGAAATTGGGACGCCGAAATAGTACCCTTGCAAGTAATCGATGCCGGACCGCTTTAGAAACTCCGCCGACTCGGCGTCGCCAACCCATTCCGCGACCGTCTCCAATTTGAAGTTGCGCGCCAGCTCGACCATCGTGCGGATAAATGCTTGATCGCTGCGATCAGTTGCGAGGTCCTTCACAAAAGCGCCGTCGATCTTGACCATGTCGACCTGGAGCGCCTTCAAGTTTTTGAAGGAAGTGTAGCCAGCACCAAAATCGTCGATGGCGACACGGCACCCCATGCCGCGTAAATTTTCAACGAAGGCGCGCGTGAGCTCCATGTCGTGGATGACCGCGGTCTCCGTGATTTCCACCACTAAGCGCTCGGTCAACGCGCGCTTGCCACCCGTCAATTGATGCAGCGTCACGATCCAATCGGGCTCGCTCGCCGTCAGACTCGAGACGTTGACCGTCAAGCGCAACTGCGGATGACGACGCAACAGTCCAACGGCCAATTCGAGCGTTCTCTTGTCGATCATGCGCGCGAAGCCAAGTTGCTCCGCAATCTCGATGAACTCCCCGGCCGACACCAGTTCGCCATCCGGCCGCCGCATCCGCAAAAGGCATTCGTAGATCGCCGGTTTCCCCGTGGCCGTGGCAACGATGGGCTGCAACGCCAAAACCATCCGATCGCTTTCCAGAGCCGTGATCACTTCGTCGACCAAGGCGACATTGCGCTGGCGAGAGCGCTCAAGGGCAGCATTGGGTTCGTAGGCAACAAATCCGTCGATGCGCTGGACCTTGGCGCGATCAAGGGCCTGCAAGCAGGCACTGAGGGCCTGATGGACGGATTGAGCCTGATCCGGCAGTGTAACACCGCCGATGGAGATTGTCGTAGAGATGGCTGTCCCGCCCGCGCGGATCGTTAGGTTGCGGACTGAGCGGATGAAGCGCTCAGCTGCGATGCGCATCGCCCCGGGTCCGCAATCATGCAGGATGATGCCAAACTTGTTGGCGGAATAGCGCCCGAGCGAGTCGCCACCGCGCAATTTCGTGCTGATGGCGCCGACCGTCGCCGCGATGACCTCGTCACCCACGTGGTGCCCAAAAGTTTCATTGATCATGGCGAGGTTGTTGATCGCCACCATCAGGAAGCTGGCGGGTGCACCTGACCGCATCGCGCGCGCCAACTCGGCACTCAAGGCGTCGGTCAAGCGAGCCCGGTTCAGTTGTCCCGTCAGCTCGTCGCGATCATTGCGGTAGAGCAGGCGCTGCTCTTCAATGAAAGTGTCGGATATGACCCTAAGCACACCGCGAGCGCGGGTCGGACAGCCTAGCCTGTCGGGCCACCAGCGTCCATGCTCCTCAATCCAGATCACCACGCCGCGCTGTCCATTCGGCATAAAGCGATACTGAACTCGGTAGGGCGTTCCCGTGGTGCCCACATCCGCGCCATTTGACTGAAACGCGGCAAGCCTCACCTGGGCGTGCTCGGGGGCCACCAAATGTCCCAAAGCGTTGCCAGTCGCAATATCCTCCAGGCGGGGGACGCCAAGCACCGAAAGCGCATTACTCTCCCATTCGATGCGATCGGTCGCGATGTCCCAGATATATGCGGTTTCGTCGATTGAGGATAGGATTCCGACCAGGTCGAAGCCCTCAGCCTCGGTCGGCAACACGTCCGACTGCGCACACGTCGCAGCCTGGGCCGGTTTTTGCGGCCAATCCCGACCTGAATTGTGAAGCTGGCGTGCCACTCGTACCCGACCCTGCCGCTGCGATTGCCACGCGGCGTACTGCGCGGCCTCCCCCTCCTGGACTACGACACGGTAGTCTGAAAGTCTTAAGAACAGTTAAAATTTGAACTGCGGTCCGGACAAAGAAAACGGTGCCGAGGCCGGCACCGCTCAGAACACAGAGTCACATCCGGACGATACCACCGTGCAACGCCACGAATCTGCGGTCTCCAGCCGCCGCAGATCAGCCGCAGATCAACTGTCGGCGCCGAAACCGATATCCCGCTTGGCGACCCGAATGCCGATCGTGAACCCGGCCACGACATCGATCAGGCAAGCCATCATCACGATAAAGAAAACCGATGTGGCAGCCTGAGGCACGATGAGGAATTGCACCAAACTGACGATGAAGACGACCATCGAAAGCCCATGATCGATCATCGATGCGGTGCCCGTGTAGGTCGCTTTTACGATTTCCACAAACAGGATGACCAGCGCCGCAAGGATGATGAGATCGCCCCACGTCAGCTTCCACAGGCCACCGCTCATCATGCGGATACCCTCACCCACCAGCGAGGCATTGAGGTCAATGCCGAGTAGAACCAGAATGTTGTAGAGGATCAGGGGAATGACCGTCAGCGGCAGTGCTGCAAGTGACATCGTTGGCTCCTTCTACGAGTAACCCTGTGCGTGCAACGCCACGTCAGACCGGCAGACCGCTGGACGCGCGCATGCTGCCGCTCAGGCTTCGTCCTTGACCTCGAGGATCTGACGTCCGCGATACTTGCCTGTTTTCAGATCGATGTGATGGGGGCGGCGGCGCTCCCCGCTCTCCTTATCCTCGACATGCGTCGGACGCGACAACGCATCATGAGCACGGCGCTGGCCGGTCTTCATGCGTGAAACTTTCTTCCTGGGTACGGCCATGTCATGTGCTCCGAATATTGGCTGCAAAGCTGCGGACTGGGCGGCACCACCATCTCAACTCACTCGAGGAGCTCGCACCGGGTCGTCCCCGTGGACGGTCCGACGGCTGCTCGGTACACTCTCGCCAGTCCGGCAGGGTACGGGTTGCCCGCACCGCGTGAGCGCGCCTTATACACCAACCGCAACACGGCGCCAGCCCCGAACAGGCCTGATCGCCGGCGGCAATTGGGCTGCGTCATCCCACCGCCGACCGGGAGCGGCCATCGCGGCAATCGACGTGCGCATCCTAAAGACCCGAAAGGCCCGCCAGATCGAATGAGCAGGAGCAGGGAGCGCGATTTACCCTTGCCAGAGCGCATCGCGCCCTGGTATTCCCCGATCGTCCCGAGAGCACAGATGCCAAGGTCCAGCTAGGAACGCGCAGGTCGTTTCTGGGGCCTACGGCTCGCCGCATTCCCGAAAGCGGCGCGGTCGCGAGCGTTATGACTTTCCGGGGCGGGACGCATCTTCAGCGGATGGACCTATGAGCCTGTCCGCCGCACGGCGTCCGAAGCGGCCTTGACGGGCTGACGCCCGCAACAGGGCGGGATCGGAGCGTAGCGCAGCCTGGTAGCGCACTTGCTTCGGGAGCAAGGGGTCGGAGGTTCGAATCCTCTCGCTCCGACCAATCGGAAGTACGGTTCAGTCTTGTTCACCGTCTGACCCAGCCTCATGACGGCCAAAGGGCGACGCGAGGCTGTGTCCTTTTGGCCCCCACACGACCGGATTTCCGGCCCTGTCTGACGGCCTCCAAGTCTGACCGAACTGATGCCACCAAGCTGCACCCGAGATTGACTTGAGACGAGCCCGGCCTATGGTGCGCCGCTCTCATAAAAAACGAGGTTTGCCCCATGAGCGTCACGCGCACGCCTGCGAAGCATTTCCAGCCCCTCGCCATCGGCGCACCCGAACCCTACCGATCGCTGCCCGTGCGCCTCGAGCGCATGATCCATTTCATTCCCCCACACAATGAAAAGATCCGCGCTAAACTCAAAGAGACGATCGCCCAGGTCGACGTCGTCCTCGGCAACCTCGAAGACGCGATTGCGGTTGGAGAAAAGGAGGCCGCGCGTCAAGGCTTCATCTCGATGGCACGGGATTTCGATTTTGGATCGACAGGGCTTTGGACGCGCATCAATTGCCTCAACTCGCCGTGGATGCTCGACGACGTGACCGAAATCGTCAAACACGTCGGCAACAAGGTCGACGTCATCATGCTGCCCAAAGTCGAGGGACCGTGGGATATCCACTACCTCGACCAGCTGCTTGCCCAGCTCGAAGCCCGCCACAATGTCCGCCGTCCCATCCTCATTCACGCGATCCTAGAAACTGCCGAAGGCGTCAAGAATGTCGAAGACATCGCAGCGGCCTCTCCGCGCATGCATGGCATGAGCCTTGGACCCGCAGATCTTGCAGCCTCGCGCGGTATGAAGACAACCCGCGTGGGTGGTGGACATCCCGACTACGGTGTGCTTGCCGATCCGGGGGCAGACAAGGACGCGCCGCGCACGCTCTATCAACAGGACTTGTGGCACTACACTGTTGGCAAGATGGTGGATGCCTGCCTCGCCTACGGGCTCAAGCCCTTCTACGGCCCCTTTGGAGATTTCGCCGACAGCGCTGCGTGCGAAGCCCAGTTTCGCAACGCCTTTTTGCAGGGATGTCTCGGAGCATGGTCGCTTCATCCCTCCCAAATCGAGATCGCAAAGCGCGTGTTTTCTCCCGATCCCAAAGAAGTGCACTTCGCCAAGCGCATCCTGGAGGCCATGCCCGATGGCACGGGGGCAGTCATGATCGACGGCAAGATGCAGGACGACGCGACCTGGAAGCAGGCTAAGGTGATCGTGGATCTTGCCCGCATCGTGGCGGCCAAAGACCCAGAGCGCGCGCAACTCTACGGTCTGTGATCACGATTTGTGATGTCGGGATGACGCGATCGCAACGATAACATGCCCGTGGTCTTGACAGACGCCACGCGCGAAGCGCTAATCGAGCTATGGGTGTGAAGCGTAAATTACCGCGGACGAGGCGGCCACGTCGTCGATCCGAGCCGGCAGCTGAAACGATCGCAGTTCGTGCGGTTCGCGGCGCGGAGCCGGCGTGCTCGCGCAAGAGGGCTGCGCAGACGCCGGCCGTCGATTTGGCTGATGCGCCGACCTCGCCCACCGGTTCCCCGGCAAAGCCGAAAGCGGCCCGCACCCGCAAGACAGCGCCTGTCACCCGCGTCGCTGCGTCACAGAACCCAGCGGCGCCGGCGGCTCAAGCAGACAGCCGAACCCTGCAAACCAACCGGGCCAATGCCTCCGCGGCGACACCTCAGGGGCATGCCCAGCAAAAGAATGCCCCACCGCACACTGGCGGCACACGGTCGCGCAAGACGCGGCGCAAACCCGCACTCGCGCACGCAAAATTTGCCGTGGGCGAAGTCGTCCGTCACCGTCTCTACCCCTTCCGCGGCATCATTTTCGATATCGATCCGGTCTTCGCCAACACCGAGGAATGGTGGTTGGCCATTCCAGAGAACGTGCGGCCGCGCAAAGACCAGCCATTCTATCATTTGCTCGCCGAAAACGCCGAGACCGAGTACATCGCGTATGTATCCGAGCAAAATCTCTTGCGTGATACCAGCGGCATGCCCGTACGCCATCCGCAAGTTCAGGAGTACTTCGTCGAAGATGAAGATGGCCGCTACCGGCCCGTTTATCTCGAGATGCTGAATTAAGCCACCGCTGCCGGTCGCCGGTCCGCGGCATGCCGGCTCGGCTTGTCGGTGCTTGCGGAACGAGCTCATCGATCAAACTGTTCGAGCGGCCGTGCGACGTGTGCAGCCCGGTGTCGGACTAGGCCTCCAAGAGCTCTCGCGGTTCTTTTGCCGCCGAATGAGCGGCCGAATGCGGCGTGCGGATCGCTCTCGTGATGACGACGGAAAATTTCACGCTGCGCGGAATTCTGGTTTCTAAGCGCGGTTCGCCGAGACGATCTCAGCACATGATGTCACCCGCGCTCCCCACCATCCAATGTCGCACCAACGATGCAATCGCGCAGCAAGCGTCCTATTTCGGGGAGCCATCGTTTGGTGCGACGGCTGCCATCGTGCATGCCGATCGCCTCATCCGCCCGCTGCTCATTGTTGTGTGTTTCGCGACGGCGGTGCGGCTGCCGCTGAGCGGACACGCCCTCAACTAGGGCACATCGGCCAGCACGCTGATCTCGGTGACGAACTTCTGTCGGAAGGCACGTCCGAAATCCTCAAAGCCGTCCGCTTTCAACAAAAACCCTTGCGCGCCCCCAACAACGTGGGCGGCATACCAGGAGTCGAGCGTCGTCTCCGTGGTGCCAGGACCACCTTCGCGCAATCCAAAACCTGGCGCGCGATAGGCGCCTGCGCCAACGACTTCGTTCTCACCCTTGACGATGATCGGCAGGCCGTTGATGGTCACGCCGAGATCGACCAGGCGATCGCGGGCCGCCATGGCCTCTGCACCGTCGGCGCAGTTGTCGATCCCATCGCCGGACACGTCGATCACGACGCGCGTCGCAGTGCCCGGAATGTCGGCAATAACGCCCTCGCGGACTTGTTCCAGCATGCGCGTGAGACAGGTGAATTCACCTTTTAGCTGCGGCAGCCTGCGGACAACTCTTGCCGCAGCCTCCGCATCCTCGCGTGAAGCAATGACACGCCATGGCATCGAAACTTCGGCCCGATCCGACCACGAGACAAGCGACAGCAGAATAGCGCCGCGCGGCCCGCTCGTAATGGCATTGATTACACCATCGTCTTCAAGCGCCAGCGCGATGCCCTCCATCTGCATCCGATAGCGATCCGCATCGACCGAGTCGGATACGTCGACGGCGAGCACGAGCGCCGTATCGACCGCGATCAGCCCGTCGTCGGCAGCCCGGACATCCTCCGCGCATGACCAGGCCTGCAGAGCGCAGAGGAGCATTGGCAGCACTGTGTAAACAAAACGTCGCCCCCAGCGTTCCGCCGCCATCTTGCTTGTCAGGTCGATCACACGAAGGTCCTCCGGTTGGCGCCGCTTACCCCATTCGCGGTCTGCAACCCCACGCCTATCAGCATGACCATAGTCGCAGCGCGGCCAGCGGCGCGAGTTTTCTGCCAAGTTTCCAACGCGCAAAGCCTGTCTTTGGATGTCGCCCTGGGTGCGTTTGAACGGCGCGAACTCGCCCGCCGAATGCAAAAAAGGGCGGACCGCGATAACGATCCGCCCCAGGAGGAAGTTGTGTCAGCTTGGCTGAGACGATCTCAGTTGGCCGCGAGCTTCTTGGCGAGACGGAACGTCCACACCATGCCGCCCTGGTTCAGATGAGCGACGGTCTTGGCAACTTCGCCGCCCCACAGCGGAACAGCGCCGCCCCAACCGGACATCACGGCGACCATCTGCTCGCCGTCCTGCTCCCAGGTGACCGGCGGTGCGACGATGCCCGAGCCGGTATTGAAGCTCCACAGCACCTCGCCCGTCGTGTCGTCGAGAGCCTTCAGCTCACCTTCCGGCGTCCCGTAGAACACAAGACCACCAGCCGTCGTCAGCACGCCACCCCACAACGGAGCCTTGTTGTTGACCTGCCAGACGATCTTACCCGAGGCAGGATCGATCGCCTTGAGCGCGCCGATGTGATCATCGAAGATCGGCTTGATGGTGAAGCCTGCGCCGAGATAGGCCGCCCCCTTCTTATAGGTCACGGGCTCGTTGTGCAGATCCATGCCCCACTCGTTCGCGGGCACATAGAACAGCTTGGTCTTGGGACTGTAGGCCATCGGCATCTGGTTCTTACCGCCCAAGAAGCTCGGCACGGCAAAAATGGACTCGCCCTTCTTCCCGTCTGCCGACTTTGCCGGATCGCCAGGATAGTTTTCTTTCACGTATAGCGGGCGGCCATTCTCGTCGAGACCTTTGGCCCAGGTGATTTTCTCAACGAACGGGAAGCCGCGGATGAATTTTCCGTCCGTCGCATTGAGCACATAGAAGAACCCGTTGCGGTCGGCCGTAGCGGCAGCGCGGGTGCCATCCAGGTCGAAGGTTACGACTTCGTTGACGCCGTCGTAGTCCCACCCGTCATGCGGCGTGGTCTGGAAGCCCCAACGGATATCACCCGTTTCCGGATCGATGGCGATGCGCGCGCACGACCACTTGTTGTCACCCGGACGCATGTGGCTGTTCCAAGGCGCGGGGTTGCCGGTGCCGATGTAGATCAGCTTGGTCTGGGGGTCGTACGTTCCGCCGAGCCAGGTGGCGCCGCCGCCGGTCTTCCACAGATCGCCGGGCCAGCTCTCGTTCTTGGTGCCGGTCATGGTCGACTCTTTACCGTTGAGCGTACCCATGTGACCTTCGATCGTCGGACGTGTCCAAACAAGCTCACCGTTGTCGACCTTACGCGCTTCCACGCGACCAACGATGCCGAATTCACCACCCGACACGCCCGTGACGAGCAGCGGGCCGTGCGCTTCCGAAGGAACGATCAGAGGGGCGGC
>JAKALI010000108.1 GCA_021813195.1 Pseudomonadota bacterium | reverse complement strand
GGCCGGCCCGGTCGGCGAGCGCAGCTCGGGCGACGGTGCGGCCCGCCGTGATGCCCGAGCCGCCCTGTCCGAGCTCGGCTACGGGGCCGACGAGGTCCGTAGCGCGCTGGCCGCCGTGCCGGGCTTTGTGGCGGTCGGATTTTATCCTGGGCTCGTTTATTTTCGTGGTTTCGACGCACTCATCGTGCCGCTGGGTATCGTCAGCGGGGGCGTGGCCCTTGTTGCTGTCATCGGGCCAGCCTTGCGTCAAGCCAATGTCGCGACCCTGCCGGGCTTAGTGCGGGCGCGATTTGGAAAATTGGTGGGACTGCCCGCAGCGATCGTCGCGTTGCTGGCAATGCTCGCTCTCGTCTGTGTTTTGCTCAAAATCATTGTACCAATTATCGCCCGCGCGTTCGACGTCCCCGTCACGACGGCGGTGCTGTCGTTTTGCGGGCTCATGATCGTGATAACGCTGGCCGGCGGTATTCGCTCCGCTGCTTGGACGGGCGTTGTGGCGATGATCTTGGCGCTCACGCTATTTCTGGGAACGGTGTCAGCGGCGACCTTCGCCATCCTCGGCAATCCAGTGGCCGCAATCGCCTATGGCAGGGCCTTGCCGGAAATCGAGGCGCGCGAGGTGGCTCTGATCGAACAGGGGCGGGTCGATTTCGGAGTTTTCACGGCGTTTCAGAAGGCCTTTCTGACCGTCGACATTCAGAATTGGGCTGCGCTGGCCCTTGTTCTTGCGGCCGCTATGGCTGTTCTGCCGTCTCAGGCAACATTCTTGCAGACGGTTTGCAACTCAGCGCACAGCCGTCGTGCCGCGGCCCACGGGCTTCTCGTTCTCGTTGTGCTGTTCACAACCGTGCCCGCCGCCGCAGCACTTGTGCGATTGGAATTGTACCGGGCCGTGGAGCGCGCCGAGCGTGTCGCAGATTTGCCGGATTGGGTGATCCGCGCCAGTGCGCGCGATGGCCTGCGCGTTGAGGGGGTGTCGCTCGCCATGATCGCGACGGTGGCTGAGGCCCTGGCAGAAGGCACGCAGCGAACGCGTCTCAGCGCAGTTCTCGGCGCGAGCGATCCGCACCTGGAGCGGGCGTGGACCGCACTTGCGCCCGAGGTGCAAGAGTCCGTGGTCGCGGTGGCAGGCCGGCTTGCTTCTGCGCGCAACTCCTCCGGCGATCTTGCAGCCCTTGACGCGCAGCGCCTGGCTGAAGCAGTGGCCCCAAGTCTCGACGCAAACGAGCCCCTTGGGTTGGGATCGTTGACGCTGACGCCCGATGCGTTTGTGCTCGCCCTGCCCGCGGCGATCGGTGCGCCGAGTGCAATGCAAGGGTTAATTGCGGCCGTTGTCATGTGCCTTGCATTGGCGGCGGGGCTCGCCCTCACGGCGACATCAGGCCTGATCTTGTCGCGCGATATTGTTGGGTGGGATGGACGCGCCTCGCGATCCGAGGGGATTTGTGTTGCCGGACAGCGTTTCGCCTCCGTCGCAGTGGTCGTCTGTGCGGGACTGATCGTTGGGATGACAGACCTGCCACAAGAGATTGTTCTCGTCGGTGGGGTTTCCCTACTTGCCGCAGGGCTTTTTCCGACGAGCGTTCTTTCGATCTGGTGGCCGCGCGCGACGGCGGCAGGCTGTCTCGCCGGGATGATGACTGGCCTTGCCCTCACAGCCTACTATCTGGTCGGCACCACGCTCTATCCCGTGACGTTCTACGAGCAGTGGTCGTGGGTGTCGAGCGCGGGCGGTGAGGCCTTCGCAGAATTCGAGGAGGCCAAACAAATCTGGATGGCGAGCGAGGACGCCGAGCGCACACAGGCGTATTTTGAGCTCGCTGGACGCGCCACAGGTTCGCTATGGAGCCCTGGGCTTGCCAATTGGATCGGCATCGCGCCGGCGGCGGCGGGTCTGATCGGAATGATCGCAGGATGTGTTGTCGCCGTGCTCGTCAGTCTCCTTGTTCCAGGGCAGCGGGGTTCTGGGCGCGCCAACAAGGTGAACGGCGATGATGAGGCAGGTGTGGACCTTAAACGGACCGCGGGAGAGCCTGGTCAGGCGGCAACGCGAACATGAGGGGCTCACCCTATGACATCCTGGTCATCGGCGGCGGCATCAACGGCGCAGGCATTGCCGCGGATGCCGCTGGCCGCGGCCTCAACGTTGTTCTCGTCGAGATGGGAGATCTGGGCGGGGCGACCTCGTCCGCGAGTTCCAAGCTCATCCACGGCGGACTGCGCTATCTGGAACATTGGGAATTCCGTCTTGTGCGCGAAGCGCTGGCGGAGCGCGATGTTCTGCTCGAGCGTGCGCCGCACATCGTCTGGCCCCTGCGCTTCGTGTTGCCGCATACGCCGGACATGCGCTCGCGCGCAATGATCCGGGCTGGACTGTTCCTCTATGACCATTTGGCGCGGCGCAAGCATATGGCCGGTTCGCGTGCGCTCAATTTGAGGCGCGAGGCCATTGGTCGATCGTTGCGCAGCGATCTCATTCGCGGTTGGAGCTATTGGGACTGTTGGGTTGATGATGCGCGCCTCGTCGTGCTCAACGCGCGGCTGGCAGCGAATTTTGGCGCAGCGATCTTCACGCGAACCAAGGTTGAGCATGTGGCGCGCGGCGGAGAGTGTTGGAGCATTGCCGCACGCGGTTCGACCGGCGAGCGCATTGATCTGTCGGCGCGGGTCGTGATCGATGCGTGCGGGCCCTGGGCGGGTCGGCTGACGCGCGCAAACGAGCCCAGTGCAACGCCCCGATTGAGGCTGGTGAAAGGAAGTCACATCGTCGTCCCCAAGATTGCGGACTGCAACGACGCACTCATTCTGCAAAACGACGATCGCCGTGTGGTCTTTGTTCTGCCCTTCGAAGAGCGCTTCAGCCTCATCGGGACGACCGATGTTCCCTATGATGGGGAACCAGGGTCGGCGGTATGCTCCGATGAGGAAGTGGCGTATTTGTTGAGGGCCACGAACCGGTTTCTCGCCCACCCGCTGAACCCGAGCGATGTCGTGTGGCGTTTCTCCGGCGTCCGGCCGTTGTGGGACGAGGGCGGTGCCAGCGATCCCTCCGCAATCAGCCGCGACTATCGGATCGTACGCGAGGGGGAAGGCGCGGGCCGCGCGCTGTTGACGGTTCTTGGTGGCAAGGTCACGACCTACCGGAAGTTGGCCGAAGCAGTCGTTGAGATGCTGCGCATCGAGTTCCCTGCTCTGGCACCACGCTGGACCGCAGATCAGCCATTGCCTGGTGGGGACATCCAAAATATAGATTTCGGGCGCTTTCTCGCTGTGTGCACGCAGCGTTATGCCTTCCTTCCCGCCACAACAGTGTCGGGGCTCGCTCGGCGGTACGGAACTTGTATTCATGAGTTGCTCGCAGGGACGAAGTCCATCGCAGATCTGGGTGGCGATCTCGGGCACGGCTTGACCGCGCGCGAAGTGATCTATCTTCGCGATCGGGAATGGGCGGCGACGGCGGATGATATCCTCTGGCGGCGCACGAAGCTCGGCCTGGCTATCAGGGATCCAGCCATGCGTCAGGCCGTCGGGGAGCGCATCGCGGCCGTGCTCAACGGCCAAGCCCCAGGAGTCGCGGGCTGCGATGCGATTTGCAAATGACGGCGGCCACAACATTTATTTCTTTGTGCCAAAGATAAAAACTTACACATCCAATGCTCTGCACTGCTAATTCAAGTAAACTAGAATCATAATCTCTAAAAATGCCAATAAGCTCTACTCGGCACAGCCTTTTTTCTAGCAATAAGTCTTTCTAGGCGGCCACTATTGTCGCAGGATGAGCTTACGATTAACCATAATTAAATTTTATCGATTGTATTTGACTTTGGACCCGATATCCGTCCGTCCCGGTCGCATCGGATCATTGTGCATGCATCCCTATGATCTTGGAACATGGGGCAGCGGGGGCGACCATGGTGGGTGAGTGGTGGGAGTGGGTCATATGCGTCTGAGCAGCCTTACGTCGTGCGCCGCGCGAGTTCTGATCGGTGGGGACCGCAACAGGGCGCCCAATTTCGTGTTCTCGTTGGGTCGTGCGATGGTCTTTTTGGCTGCAAGCCTGATGGGGGCCTTGCCGGCGCATGCCCGTCCGACCGGATGGCTGAGCCCGTCAGAGCTTCAAGCCGGCGTCGGAGATGGCTGGTCGGGCTATGGTGAGAGCGGTTACGTCGCGCGGACGGCTATTGCGAATAAGGCCGCGGCGGGTACCAAGTCCGGACCACGATCAAAAGCCAAGGTCGCAGCGAGAACCTCATCAAAGGCCTCCAAGTCCGCCCTAGCGAAGTCGAAAGCGCTGCAGTCCTATGCCGCGACCTATGGCGACGGCCCCAAAACTCGCAAAGCGTCGGGCAAAAAGTATGCAGCACTCGATACCAAAGCGGTTATTGATGTGGCGCCCACGAAGAGTTTGTCGGGCGGCAGCGGCGTGCGCTGGGTGGCGCCGGCTTCGTGCCTCAACGGGGCCTTGAAATCCGTCGTGGCCCAGGTGGCGGCCAATTACGGGGCTGTCACCGTGAATTCGACGTGCCGGGATCGTAAGCGCAATGCGCGTGTTGGCGGTGCCCGGAAGTCTCACCATCTCACAGGAAATGCCGTGGATTTCCGAGTGCGTGGCAACATTAAAGGAGCGTATGCCTTCCTGCGTAGCCATGGTAGCGTGGGTGGCTTCAAGCATTACGGCGGCGGCCTGTTCCACATCGACACTGGACCGCGGCGAACCTGGTGAATTGGGTCATTCGGTCCCGGTCGTGAGAACCGTGCACGATGGTTTTGTCACAACAGGGTCGCACGGCCGCTTCGGCTGGTGGCAACCGCGCGGTGCAAGATCAAGACGGGAATGAGACCTGCCAGGACGATCGCGAGCGCTCCAGGCGCGGCGCGCTCGAATTGCTCCAGAGCGGTCAGTGCGTAGACGTGTGTCGCGAGTGTCTCGTAGTTGAAGGGGCGCAACAAGAGCGTCGCCGGCAATTCCTTCATCGTGTCGATGAACACGAGCAACGCCGCGGCTCCCAACGCGGGCAGCAAAAGGGGCAAATGCACGCGCCCCAGCGTTGAAAGAGATGTTGCTCCCAGGGTCCGCGCTGCCGCGTCGAGATTGGGCGAAATCTTCTGGAGGCCCGACTCCACGGAGCCCAGTGCAACGGCTAAAAATCGCACGACGAGTGCGAAGGCGAGGGCCGCGAGTGTTCCAGAGAGAATGAGCCCCGTCGCGTAATCCAAATGAGCGCGTAAGAGCCCGTCGACAAAGTTGTCGAATGCGGCGAAGGGTATGATGACGCCGATGGCGAGGACGGTTCCTGGCACGGCATAACCGAGCCCCGCCATGCTGACCGCTCCGGTCACGGTTCGGCTGCCGGCAATACGCACGGCATAGGCGAGCATTAAGGCCAGCGTCACGGCGGTGCTTGCAACAATTAGGGACAACGTCGCGCTGTGAAGAATTGCCGTGAGAAACTCCGAGCTGAAAATTTCCTCGGCATGTGCGAAACTATGCCGGGCAAGAACCAGAATGGGAACGACAAAGCCAAGCAGCGCCGGAATGGCGCAGGCACCGGCCGCAGCCCAGCCGCGCCATCCGCTGATGTCTTGAAAGGGTATGGCGCGATAGCGCCCTGTCGTGTGGTGATAGCGACTGGCTCCCCGCGCCGATCGCTCAAGAATCAGGATGAGAGCAACGGCGAGCAAAGCAAGAGCTGCAATCTGCGCGGCGCCCGTCAAGCTCGCGCGTTGAAGCCATGTGGCGTAGATGCTGGCTGAGAGTGTCTCCACGCCCAGATATTGCACGGCGCCCAAATCATTCAAAGACTCCATCAACACGAGTGCTGTGCCTGCGGCCAACGCCGGTCGGCTGAGGGGTAAGGCAATGCGCCAGAACGTCCCCATCGCCGATTGGCCGAGCGTGCGAGCCACCTCCAGCACGCACACCGACTGCTGAACGAAACTCGCGCGCGCACTCAAGTAGACATAGGGATAGAGCACCGCAGACATGACGAAAATGGCCCCCGGCACTGAGCGGATTTCCGGGAAGGCATAGTCGCGCGCGGTCGCATAGCCACCGGCACTCCGTACCATCGCTTGCACCGGCCCGCCGTAGTCGAGAAGGTCGACGTAACAGTAGGCAACAATGTAGGTCGGGATGGCCAGCGGCAGCACGAGCAATCGGTCGAGGAGCGCGCGTCCTGGAAATCGATACATCGTGACAAGCCATGCCGTGCTCGTTCCGGTCACAAGCGAGACGACCGCGACGCCGATGGCGAGCTGAACGGTCTGCCAGATGGCCCGGGGTAGCACGTGATGGGCAAGATGCGACCAGTCCGCCGTGCCGCCCGTGAGCGCGATGATGAGCACTGCGGCGATGGGGGTGGCAACGAGAGCTGCAATTCCGAGAACGGCGAGCGTCCAGCCAAGCGACAGCCGTGAGGCTGCGCGCCATGCATCGAACCGGGCCGCGGCACGCGCCAACGGTGACGTCTGCAGAGGCGGCGGCCCGCCGAGGTCTACGATGGGAGCCCTCATTGATGCCCTCGCGCCGCGCCACGCGACCGCTGCGTATGCCGACTTGTTGCGCAACAGCAGCTCATCATCAGTTGCGCCATAACGCGTAAGAATGGGGAAGGAGAGCGGCCGCATTACAGATGAAGCGCGGTGCGATAATGGCCCCTGTTTGGGCTAGTGTTTCGGCCATGGACGTCAGCGACGCAACGGTACGGTCAATCTGAGAGCACGACAGCAAAGCGAAAGCGCAAGCCCGTAATGCGGGGCAGGCACCCTCCTGCGCTGCAGCGACCATCGAAACGGCAAGACACTCGTCGCGACACAAGCCAGGACAGCCCTGCGGAAAGACCGTCACCGGACGGGCGGCGGAGGATTCGACGTTTTTGACGAAGTCCGCCATGCGTTCGAGGAGAATGTCCGCCTCGATAGGATCGGAAATGTTCGCAAGCTCCTGCCACGCCAGTGACCAGGCTTCGATGCGGCCATAGCGCAACGCGTTAACTGTGGACCGAAAAGCCAAGCCGACACCCTGGGCGCGCAGTTGCCCGGCATCGATGTGCGGTTGCATGATCTTCGTCCTCAAGAATTACTCTTTCTGCGGACTCAAGCGCCGGCGTGCGCCCCAAGCACGGCCTCGGCCATACCTCACGTCGTGCCGCAGTGGTGCATCAGCTTCCCGGCCCGGCGTCGAACTGGACTTTGTCGACGAGTTCGGAGGCTTGCTTGCGCAAGCTTGCGATCTTTTCCAGGGGCAGCATATCGGGTTTCAACTCGCCCCAGCTCTTGACCAGGTCGCTGGCCTCGACATCGGTGCGGACCGGATATTCATTCACGATCGAAGCGTAGATGGTCTGCGCCTCCTTGGAGACGAGGAATGACATCAGCGCATCGGCGTTGGCGCGATTGGGCGCGTGCTTGGCCAGCGCCATACCTGAGACATTGACGTGGGTCCCACGATCCTTTGCATTTGGGAAAACGATGCGGACCGCATCGGCCCATGCCTTCTGCTCAGGGTTCTTCGCCATCGCGGCCATGTAATAGGTGTTGCCGATCGCAATGTCGCAAAGTCCTGCGTACACATCACGCACCGCCTCGCGGTCACCGCCAGCAGGTTTGCGCGCGAGGTTGGCTTTCAAGCCCTTGAGCCACGCCTCGGCCTTTTCGGCTCCGTGATGGGCAATCATCGAAGACAGGAGTGCAATCGAATAGGTGTGTTGACCGGAGCGCATGCAGATGCGCCCCTTCCACTTGGACTCGGCGAGTTCCTCGTAGGAAATGTCGTTCTCAGGCACCCGATCCCGCGAAACATAGAGGACGCGCGCGCGTCGCGTGAGCGCGAACCAGTGACCTTCGGGATCGCGCAGGGTCTCAGGCACCGCTGCGATCACGTCACCGGCAGTGACCGGTGCCGTCACGCCCGACGCTTTAGCATGGATGAGCAGGCCAAGTTCGTTCGTCAAAAGGACGTCGGCGGGGCTGTTTGCGCCTTCCGCCTGCATACGCTCGATCAAGCCGTCCTTGGCGAAGATGATGTTGACTTTGATGCCCGTGCGCTCGGTGAATGCCTCGATCAACGGCTTGATGAGTTCCGGTTCGCGGAACGAATAAACGTTAACAGATCCTTCCGCTTGCGCGCGGGGCGCTGCCAAGATGGCAAATGCAGAGACGATGAGCACTGCGCACAGTCGTGCAGCCATGCGCATGAGAACGGATGATGTCGAGATGGTCATCGATGGTCTCCAATAGCCGGGGGTCAAAGCCCCGATATCGCGAGGGAGGCTTGGGCATGCTTTGCGCAGCCAAGCTGCCACCAGTTAGTACTGTGGAGGCAACCGACGTCAACCGATTTGGATCGAAAATCAGCACATTAGAAGTTGTCTAATTCTGATGTGCGCCGAGCGCAGTGTGAGCGACAACCAGGAACATCTAGATGCCGATGATGCGGCGCTTCGGAAAAGCGATCTGCACCCGGGTGCCAGCGCGCGGCGCGCTGTCGATCGTCAGTCGTGCACCGTTGGCTTCTGCCAGTGAAGCCGCAAGTGGCAGACCGAGCCCCAGTCCACCACCCTCGCGCACATGAGGCACATCAAGCGGCACCGGCTTCAACGCATCCGCAATCTCTCCGGCCGACATGCCGGGCCCCGTATCAGCGACTGTGATCAGGACCGTGCCATCGCGCGCGGTGGTGGTGGAAACGTCGATCGTTCCGCCGCGCGGGGTGAATTTGATCGCATTGGTCAAGAGATTGAACACAATTTGGCGCAGGCTCGTGGCGTCGGCCGTGACGTAGAGCGAGCGGCGGTCGCGAGCCGTCTTGATGCGCACGCCTTTGGCTTCGGCAAGCGGCATGACCGTCGATACGCTCCCCTCAACCAGATCGTCCAGAACCAAGCGTTCGAAGCGGAACTCGTGCGGCTTTTCGGACGCATCGGGGCGATCGAGCATGCGTCCGATCAAATCGAGGGCATGCCGGGCGCTGGCGGCGATGTCCGTGACATAGCCCTGATAGCGGGCGTTGGTGATCGGTCCGAAGCGTTCGTCGCGCATGATCTCGGCGGCCACGGCAATGGCGCTCAACGGCGTCTTGAGCTCATGGGCGAGTTTGGCGATGTCGATTGGCGGAACCGACCGTGTGGTAGATGGCTGTGCGGCAATGTTTCGGTTTAGAGATCGGGGGAGATCGCTCGGCTCCGCGGATGCCATGTCCGCATTTGCGGACGCGCATTCGCTGTCGGGCTCGCCGTCCGGCCTTGGTGTCGTTTCCTCAGGCTTTGTGGGCTCGGCCGCAGCCCCGGTTTCGGTGCTGCTGTCGGCGGCCCCCGGTTGCTCTGCTCCTGACACCTCATCGCTTCGCCGCACTTCTGGTGGAGATTGCTGATGGTTGGCTGTATGGGCTGGCACGGATGAGCCTTGCACCGCGGGCATGTCGAGCTCGGTCCCGCCGGCGCTGTCGCCATTCTCGGCGCATGCGAGGTCGTCTCCACCCGGCACAGTCGGGTCGATGGTCGCATGCGTGGTGCCTGTGAAGCCTGCACGGAGCCCAGGCGTGTGCAGATCGCGCGCGAGGCCGTGTCGTTGCCCCTCTCGGATTCGCTGAGCGATAGCGAGCATGGTTTCAAAATCCGTGCGGGGGGGCAGAGGCTCCGCCCGAAAATTCTTGTCGGATTGGTGAACCGGTGCTTGCCCCAGGAGGCGCTCGTAAAACGAGGTGGTTGACCGCACATCTGTCGTGAATCGAGCCAATTCAATCAGCTTGTACATGTCTGTCGCCCCACTCTCCACACC
>JAKALI010000107.1 GCA_021813195.1 Pseudomonadota bacterium | reverse complement strand
ACACGCGGATGCGGGATTTGGCGATGTTGAACTCGCCTTCGTTCTCGTAGCTGCAAGCCATCTCGCACTGCTTGCATCCGGTGCATTTGCCGGGGTCGATGACCAGCGCCTTGAGCATAGTTCCTCTTCGATGTTTTTGGGGCCGCTCTGCGGGGCCTTCCCTTAGATCGCGCGAAGTACGCAACCCCCACAACTATACTAAGGTACAGAGATTACAGCCACTAGGCCAGAGCGAACATCCAGGATGAGCCGTCTTCGCCCATGTTGCCTTCAGATCTCACTGTCACGGGATCGTCGCACGTGAGCGCCGCGCGGTGCTGGCAGGAGGGGCGCGCGCGAGCCGGAAAAACCAGATTGGCCGATCAGGTATTTTTTTGTTCACGTCGGCGACGGCTATGACACGCCCAAGTTGGCGTCAGCCGTCCATGTCCCGGCGTTGAGTAGGCGGCATCGCAATGCTTTTCGCCGAGTTCGGGCGGTCCGAGAGGTCGAGCTTTTGTGCGATGAAGTCGGCGATCGCGCGGATGTCGTCAAGGTGAAGCACCGGCACGCTCTCGCCCGTGACGGCATGATCGGCCGCGATGGCCAGGATGTGGGAGTCGCGGGTGGTGAGAGGACGTTTGTCGAGCTGGCTGGAACGGCGCGCTTCGATCTTGGGGATCTCCGCCGACTTGTAGCCTTCGACGATCACCAGGTCGGCAGGCGAAAGCCAGGAGAGGACTTCCTCAAGTGTCGGCTCGGGTTCGTCCTTGAGCTCATGCATGATTGCCCATCGCTTGGCCCCGATGAGAGCAACCTCACTGGCCCCCGCTCTTCGATGACGCGCGCTGTCAGTGTCGGCGGTGTCCACGTCGAATTCGTGGTGGGCATGCTTGACGCTCACAACCTTGAGACCGCGGCGTGTGAATTCCTCGATCAGGCGCACGGCGAGCGTCGTCTTGCCCGACTTCTTCCAGCCGGCGATGCCGATGACGGGGGCGGATGGCGGGCGTGTCATGAAGCGCATCGTTAGCACAAGTTTCCTGATGACGTGAGAAGGCGGCGGGCTTCGGCGAGTTCCGCGGGGGTATTCGCGTTGAAAAAGGGATCGACTGCGCACCCGGCGATGTCGGTTAGAGGAAAATCGACTGCCACTGTCCCATGGTTGTCGGTCCAGGCGAGCACTTTGCGCGTGCCCGCGCGCAAGGCAGTTTCGAGATCGTCGGCAAGAGCAACGGGCCACAGTCCAATGACGGGATGCAGCCCGCTTGCGGAGCGAGCAAGGGCGATGCGGCCTGTGCTTAAGCGAAGCGCCGCTGCGAGCCGCCCTGCAAGATCGGCGGGAATAAAGGGGGCGTCCGTTGCGACGCTGAGCACGTGCGTTGCTCCAGGGGCATGCGCCGCCGACCACCGCATACCGGCAAGAATCCCGGCCAGAGGACCAGGATACCCATCGATCGGATCTGGCACAACGGGCAGACCAAATTCTGCCAAGCGCGCGGGATCGCCGTTGGCGTTAATCACCATGTGGCCGACTTGAGGGGACAGACGCGCGATCACATGCGCGATCATCGGGCGGCCGGCAATATCAAGCAGCCCCTTGTCGCCTTGACCATCCGCAAAGGCGTCGGCCATGCGTCGGGACTGACCGCCCGCAAGCAGCACACCGGTCGGTTTCTCCGGTGATTCTGTCACGGTTGTCCCCCCTTGCGGGCATGTCTGCGATCTTCCTCGTCGATGTGTGCCAGGTCGGCATCGTAGATGAGGCGCTCGGCGCCTGAGACGCACACAAATCGCTTGCCCCGCGCGCGGCCAATCAGCGTGAGCCCCGCCGTGTTGGCGAGCTCGACGCCCCAAGCTGTGAAACCGGAGCGCGAGACAAGAATGGGCAAACCCATCTTGACTGTCTTGATCACCATCTCGGAGGTCAGACGGCCAGTGGTGTAGAAGATCTTGTCGTGTGGTTCGATGTTGTTGAGCAGCATGTAGCCGGCGATTTTGTCCACCGCATTGTGGCGCCCGACATCCTCCATATAAATCAGCGGACGGTCTTCTTGGCACAACACGCATCCGTGAATGGCGCCGGCCTTCAAGTAGAGGCTCGGCTCGGTGTTGATTTTCTTGGTTAGTGCGTAAAGCCACGATGTCTTGAGACGCGCATGCGGGGGCAGGCGCACCTTGTCGAATTCTTCCATGAGATCGCCGAACACGGTTCCTTGCGCGCAGCCTGACGTCTGGACCTTCTTCTTGAGTTTCTCCTCGTAGTCCGTCTCGCGCTCCGTACGCACAACGATCGTATCGATCTCCTCGTCATGCTCGATAGCCGTGATCACGTCGTCGGCACGCAGCATGTTCTGATTGAGGAGGTAGCCAACGGCGAGGAGATCCGGCCAATCGCCGATCGTCATAAGTGTGACGATCTCGCGCGCATTGAGAAAGAGTGTGAGGGGCCGCTCGGTGACGACGGTGACGCGTACGTCACGGCCTTCGTGGTCGCGCGCGGGCACCTCAACGCTCAGACGCGGATCGTCCGGTCTGGGACGGATCAGAAACTCGGCGGACGTCTCAGTCATGGGCGTGAACCTCCCTCGCCCTCGCACGCGGGCGAGGGAGATATGCAGCGCCTATTCAGCGGCTTCGGCAGCCGCTTCCAGCTTCTCGATCTTTGCGGCGCAGAACTTAAATTCAGGGATCTTGCCGTAGGGGTCGAGCTGCGGGTTGGTGAGCATATTGGCGGCGGCTTCCGCAAAACAGAACGGAATGAACACCATGCCCTCGGCCACCTCACGATCCTGCCGCGCCTTGAGCAGCACTTCGCCGCGTCGTGTCGCCACGCGGATCATCTCGCCCGGTCGAATGTCGAGCTTGCGCATATCGTGCGGATTGAGACCGGCAATGGCCTCGGGTTCCAGATGATCGAGATTGGTTGCGCGCCGGGTCATCGAGCCGGTGTGCCAGTGCTCAAGCAGGCGTCCAGTCGTCAGCACGAAGGGATACGTTTCATCGGGCAATTCAGCCGGCGGCGAGAGATCGACCGGAACGATGCGCGCACGACCTGACTTGGTCGGGAATTTGTCGCCGAAGATGATTTCGTTGCCGGGTTTGTCGGGACCATCGACCGGATAGGTGACGCTGTCCTCCCGAATGACGCGTTCCCACGTAATGTTCTTCAGTGAGGGCATACAAGAGGCCATCTCGTCGAAGACTTCGGAGATATGCTTATAGTTCCAGTCAAGGCCAATGCCGCGCGCCATCTCCTGGATTAACTCCCAGTCCTGACGCGCCTGGCCGGGCGGGTTGACGACGGGGCGCGCGATCTGCACCTGACGGTTCGTGTTGGTGAAGGTGCCCCATTTCTCGGCGTGGGCCGTTGCAGGCAGCACGACGTCGGCGTGCCAAGCGGTCTCGGTAAGGAAGATGTCCTGCACAACGAGATGCTCGAGCTTAGCGAGCGCTTCGCGCGCGTGCGCGGCGTCGGGGTCCGACATCGCCGGGTTCTCGCCCTGAATGTACATGCCCTTGATCTGGCCGGCGAGGATGGCCTTGATGATTTCGACAACGGTCAGGCCCTTCTTGGGCGACAATTTGCGGCCGTAGAGTTCTTCGTAGAACTGCCGGGCTTGCGGATCCTCGACGGAAATATAATCGGGATACACCATCGGGATCAGGCCTGCGTCGGAGGCCCCCTGCACGTTGTTCTGGCCGCGCAGAGGGTGCAGCCCGGTGCCGGGCCGGCCGATCTGGCCCGTGATGAGGGCAAGGGCAATCAGACAGCGCGAATTGTCGGTACCATGGACGTGCTGGGAGACGCCCATGCCCCAGAAGATGATCGAGGCCCGTGACTTGGCGTAGATGCGCGCGACCTCCCGCACTGTGGCAGCCGGGATGCCGCAAACGGGCTCCATCTTCTCTGGGCTGTAATCCTTGACCTTCTTGCGCAAGGCATCAAAGCCTTCCGTATGCGCTTGGATGTATTGCTGGTCGTAGAGTTTTTCCTCCACGATGGTATGCAGCATACCGTTGAGCAAGGCGACGTCGGCGCCGGCCTTGAATTGCAGACTATGGGAGGCATAGCGCTGGATGCCGCTCGTGCGTCCGCGCGGATCCATGATGATCAGTTTGGCGCCCTTCTGGGCCGCATCGCGAATGAACGTAGCCGCAACGGGATGATTCTCGGACGGCCGCGCACCGATGATGATGATGCACTCCGCGTCTTTCGCCGCCATGAAAGGGGCCGTCACCGCGCCGGAGTTCAAACCTTCCATCAGAGCGGCAACCGAAGAGGCATGGCACAGTCGCGTACAATGATCGACATTGTTGGTGCCAAAACCCTGTCGCACCAGCTTCTGGAACAGATAGGCTTCCTCATTCGAGCACTTTGCAGAACCAAAGCCCGCGAGTGCATCGCCACCGTCGCGCTCGAGAATGGTCTTCAAGCCTCCCGCAGCCTTCGCGAGCGCTTCCTCCCACGTCGCCTCACGGAAGACATCCCACGGATTTTTGGGATCGACTTGCAGATCGCCGCGCTTAGGGGCGTCCTCGCGGCGGATGAGGGGAACCGTCAGGCGATCGGGATGATGGATATAATCAAAGCCGAAGCGGCCTTTGACGCAGAGGCGGTTGCGGTTTGCAGGCCCATCGCGGCCGTCGATGTAGAGGATCTTGTCGTCCTTGACATACACCTTGGTCTGGCACCCTACGCCACAATAGGGACATAACGTGTCGACGCTCTTATCCTCGAACGCGATGCGCTTGCCCGACGTCTTATCGATGAGATTGGCCTCCATGAGGGCGCCGGTTGGGCACGCCTGAACGCATTCCCCGCACGCCACGCAGGTCGAAGCGCCCATATCCTGATCGAAATCGAACACGACCTTGGAGCCGTGTCCGCGATAGGCCATGCCGATGACGTCATTGTGCTGCACCTCGCGGCACGCGCGCACGCACAGCCCGCAGTTGATGCAGGCATCCAGATTGACGGCAATGGCCGCATGCGAGTAGTCGGCTTCGGGCTTGTCCGCGCGCGGGAAACGGCTGGTGGGCTTGATCTTCATTGCGCCGACCCACGCCCAGAACTTGGAGTTGGGATCGTGGCTGTCAGCCTTTGCGGGCTGGTCGGCAAGCAACAGCTCAAAGACCATTTCGCGCGCTTTCTTTGCGCGTTCCGATGCCGTCTTCACTTTGAGCCCGTTGGCGACCTTGCGTTGGCAGGAGGCCGCCAAAACCCGCTCACCTTCGATCTCGACCATACAGGCGCGGCAGTTGCCGTCGGCGCGATAGCCGGGCTCTGGCAGCCAGCACAGATGCGGGATCTTCTTTTTGTGACGTTCAGCGACCTGCCATATGGTCTCGCCTTCCTCGGCCTCCACTGTCTTGCCGTCGAGTTCGAAGGTAATCTTGGCCATGGCTGTCGATCTCTCGCTGTCGTGGAAAGCCGTGGTCGCCCTTGAGGCACCCACTCATGTTCATTTCAGGTCGTCCGGGAAAAACTTCAAAACCGACATGACGGGATTGGAGGCGGCTTGTCCCAGACCGCAGATCGAGGCATCGCGCATGACTTGCGCAAGATCCGACAGCAGGGCTTGATCCCATATGCCCGAAGACATGAGCTTGACGGCTTTTTCCGTGCCGTTGCGACAGGGCGTGCACTGGCCACAGCTCTCGTCCTCAAAGAACTTCATCAAGTTGAGGGCGACATCCTTCATGTCGTCTTTGTCGGACAGGATCACGACAGCATGTGAGCCCACAAAGCAGCCGTGCTTCTCAAGCGTTCCGAAGTCGAGCGGAATGTCGGCCATGGAGGCGGGTAGAATGCCGCCGGAGGGACCGCCCGGCAGATAGCCTTTGAAGGTGTGGCCATCGAGCATACCGCCGCACATCTCGATCAGTTCATTCGCGGTGGTGCCGGCTGCAGTGAGCACAACGCCCGGCTTTTTGACGCGGCCGGAAACGGAGTACGAGCGATTGCCCTTGGCGCCGTTCTTACCTTGGCTTGCGAACCACTCAGCACCCTTTGCAAGGATTTGTGGCACCCAGTAGAGCGTCTCGACGTTGTTGACGAGGGTGGGCCGATTGAAAATGCCAACTTGCGCGACGTAAGGGGGGCGATGACGTGGCAGGCCGCGCTTTCCTTCGATGCTCTCGATCATGGCGCTCTCTTCACCGCAAATGTAAGCGCCAGCACCGCGGCGGATCGAGATTTTCGTGTGTTTCGCAAGCCCTGCATTTTCGAGGGCGGCCACTTCGTCTTGCAGAATTTCGAGCACGGCTGGGTATTCATCGCGCATGTAGATGAAGACTTCCTGAGCCTCCACCGCCCAAGCGGCAATCAACATACCTTCTAGGAATTGATGCGGCCGTCGTTCGAGATAGTAGCGATCCTTAAACGTGCCGGGCTCGCCCTCGTCGCCATTGACGGCCATATACCGCGGGCCTTTTTCGGCGCGCACGAAAGTCCATTTGCGACCTGTTGGAAAGCCCGCGCCGCCCAACCCGCGCAGCCCGCCATCGGAGAGTGTTGCAATCACGCTCTCGACGGAGCGGCGGCCGGACAGACACTCGTCCAAAACCCTGTAGCCGCCTTCTTTGCGGTAAGCGGCCAACGTCTGATACTTTGGTATTTCAGGATGCGTTTCGCCGGCCTCGACGAGTTTCTTGATCTTGGCGACGCTCGCCTTGGGCACATGACGGTGGCCCACTTCTGCGGCAGGCGCGACATCGCACGCCCCGATGCAGGGTGCGCGCAAGACGCGGACGCCCGGCAAGTCTTCGGCGCCGAGAGCCGCAATCAGTTTTTCCGCCCCCGCGAGCATGCATGAGAGACTGTCGCACACGCGGATGGTGATCGATGCGGGGCGCTCCTCACCGTCCTGCACCACGTCGAAGTGGGCATAGAACGTTGCCACTTCGTAGACTTCCGCCATCGGAATGCGCACGAGCTCGGCCAGCGCATGGAGATGACCCGCCGGCAGGCAGCCTTCGGCGTCCTGAATCTTGTGGAGATACTCGATGAGCAGCGCGCGCTCGTAGGGACCTTGGCCGACCAGCTTGACGACGGCTGCCGTCTCCTCCGGCTGAAGGATGCGCCCCTTGCGAAAGGCCGGAGCCTGCCGACGACCGGAGCCGGGATGGATCGAGCGCGTATCAGGTTTCAGTGTGGCTGTTCCGGCCTTGGCCATATCGGTCCTCAATGAGCCCGTTGGCGGCGGCCGCATGGCTCCTGCTGTAAGGTTTGAATGCGGTCGCCCCGCTGTCCGCAGGATGCGTCGCCGCCGCGCTCTTGAAATCAGCTTCGAGCCCCCAGGCAGGTCCCATCTGCAACTCGCCCAAGGCTAGCCTGCCACAACTTGCCGGGCGTTCGTCACGCCATCAAGAAAGCTGTCGCGTAGCTTGATAGAAAAAGCTGATCGTGGCGGAATGACCCGGCGCCGGGAGAATCACTTCTGACGCCGTTTTGCGCCTGCAACGAATGCGGCAACGTGAGGCGGGTACGGCTCGCGGGCCTTGAGAACGAGGCCGATCTGATGCGTGACGACGGGATCGGTGATCGGGATGGCGGCCAGTTGCAGGGGCGGCGTGAAGCGCGCGCCATCGCCGAGCGCGGCAATCGTCGCGCAGAGCCCGGCCTGAACATGAACATGCAACATCGTCATCGAGTTCGATTCCAATATCGGTTGATCGAGCGTACCGGCGTCGGCGAGATGCTGATCGATGATGCGCCGATTTTGCATGTCGGGTGTGAGCAGGCACAACGGCGTGGCGGCGGTCTCCGCCCAGGTCACCGTGCGTCGGGTTCGCCAGGGGTGCCCGGGTCCGACGAGCAGCGCATAGCGTTCTTCGTAGAGCGGCAGCGTGAAGAAACGCTGCAAAGGCTCGGTGTCGATGTAGGTGATGCCGATATCGATCTCGAGGTTGTCGAGACCCGACAAAATGGCACCCGTTGATAGGCTAACCACGGACAAATGAACGGCCGAATGGCGCGATAGAAAAGGAATCGACAATTCGGGAACAAAGGGCAGGGCTGTCGGGATGACGCCGAGACGCAAGGTGCCCGTCAGACCATGTTTCAGGCCCTCGATTTCCTGGCGCATGGTGCGGGCATCACCAACGATACGGCGCGCCCAGTCAAGCACGCGCTCGCCTTCGGGCGTGAAGCCGCGAAAGCGCGAGCCGCGCTCGACGATGAGGACGCCGAGCTGGTCTTCGAGGCTTTTGACCGCGGCGGAGAGGGTCGGCTGGCTCACGCCGCAGGCTTCGGCGGCCTTGCCGAAATGTCGTTCTCGGGCGAGAGCGAGGAGCAGCTCCAGTTTGTCGATCATGCAAATTCCTGTGCCGCCGTGCGCGCTAACGGTCCAGCAGTCACATCGTGTGCCACACTGGCGTTGCCCTGTCAGCGCCGGGTGTCAGTTTTGGCTGACATTTACGAGCCGTCTGGGCTAAATACGGGCGTCGGTGTCATGTGAACTCGGCACCCTCGGCACGGAAAGTTCGATTTGGAGATGACGTTTGGACGATACGCAGGAGCTTGTGATCTTGGTTGACGCGGCCGACCGGGAGATCGGCACGGCGCCCAAACTGGAGGCCCATCGCTCCGGGGAACTGCATCGCGCGTTCTCAGTCATGCTTTGGAACGATGCGGGTGAGATGCTGCTCCAGCAGCGCGCGGCCGGAAAATATCATTCTGGAGGATTATGGGCGAACGCGTGCTGCGGGCATCCGCGTCCCGGTGAGGCGGTCGGGGAGGCAGCCGTGCGGCGCGTGACAGAGGAATTGGGCGTCACATGCGGGCTCGAACCTATCGGGCAAATCACCTACCGCGCTGACCTCGGGGGAGCACTGATCGAGCACGAATTGGTGCACGTGTTCCACGGTACACTGCACGGGGATGTCGCCGCCGATCCATCGGAAGTCGCCGACGTCACGTGGATTGCTCCGGACGACCTGTCGCGCGCTATTGCGGAGCGGCCACAGGACTTTGCAGCCTGGCTGCGCCGCTATGATGCCGCGAGGTGGCCCTTGAGGCGCGCCGCCAAGCTGAACCATGGCATCACGGCAGCTTGAGCTCAGTGCAGCTTGAATTCTGCGCCGACCAGTTTCAGCTCCGCCGGCTTGATCAGTTCGCGATGGGCAACCAGCACGCGGTTCAACCGGCCTTCCAATTCGCGGGTCCAGAATTTCAGGAAGTCGTGCAGGCGCGGGAAGCGCGGGTGAAGATCGTAGTCCTGCCAGATGTAGCTTTGCAGCAGGCTCGGATGATCCGGCAAATGGTAGATGATCTCGGCCGTGGTCAGGCTGAAGCCCTGAAGCATGGAGCGGAAATCATCGTCTGGCATCTCTTGGCATCTCCTTTCGCGCTACATGACGCGTTCACCCTCCTGCGATGAGGATACGGAGGATTGTGGCCGCCGCAAGTGCAGGCTGGCAACGCATTAAAAATTGCGTTGCCGCACACATCGATTGGCAGCGTTGACCGGAAAGTGCTGCCAACGTTCGGATCGCGTCTGGGATTGTGTTATCGAGGCGCACGATCGAAATGGATTTTCGCTCATGCTGTCTTCGCTGCTGACGAGCTTCACCACATTCTTCGCCACAATCGGGCCGATTGAGGCCGCCGTTATTTTTGCAACCCTCACGCCCAACATGGCGCGCCGAGATCGCAACCGGCTTTCCGTCAAGGCTGTGGGCATCGCAGCTCTCATTCTCTTGGCGGCCGTCCTGGCGGGAGAACCGCTCCTATCTCAGCTGGGCGTGACGATTGCCGCGCTCCAGACTGCAGGCGGGATCATCCTGCTGATCATCGCGCTCGACATGATTTTCGCCCGTCCAA
>JAKALI010000106.1 GCA_021813195.1 Pseudomonadota bacterium | reverse complement strand
ATCCGCTCAGGGAGTCAAAATCGTCATTAATGATATCCCATCCCGCTGAATATGAATTTGCCGGAAAGAAGACCGCGCTTAGAATTAGAATGCATTTTAAGAAAAGTCTCATTTGGAATCTCCTTTCTCTGTATTGCTATCAAACAAAGGAGAAGATGCCTTCCAACAAGGCCCTACGGCCCGCCCGCGACTCCGCTACATTGCACGCTTGAAGTTCACAGACCCGGCGAACCATGAACGCGGTTGAGATTGAGGAAGCGGTATCGGAGCTGGCTGCGGCGCCCTTGCCCGATCCGCCGCGTGGGGTGGAGACCTCGTCCACCCATCCTCTGCGCGTTTTGGCCATGGCGGCCGCGGAAATCTGGCTGCAGTCCCGCGACGCCGTCGCTGCCCCCGATCCAGCAATCGCAGGCCGAGAGGCGGCGACGACTTCCATCGCCATAGCCCCTCCGTTGGCAGTCATCATCGGCGCGCGCCGCCATACGACGTCGGCACTGGGAGAGATTTCGTTCGATGAACGGGGCGATGCGCGCCTGCCGTCCTTCGCCGCGGCAACCCTGGTCGATGGTACATGGCAGATCGCGTCGACAACAACCGCTGGAAACATCAGCGCAACATCCCGAGTGCAGGCCGTCGCGCCTTATGGCGATGGGCGGCCGCCCTCCACGCCGTAATTGAACCGCGGCAAAAACCGCTGCTGCCGATCCATCGTCATTTGCCGGCTACGGGACGGCCGATGCCCAAGATTTGGCACACCGGCGAGCGTATCGCGCGCAACGGGCTGGCAACTGAGGCCGCGAGGTGCCAACTAGCGCCCTTGCGACTCCTCCAAGCATTGCTGCAAGAGCACACGCTCCATATGCTGCATGGCTTCCGGCACTGAGCCGCCGCGCGCCCGGTAGCTATTGATGCGTTCTTTCAGCAACGCATAGCACGCGCGAGGATCATCGAGTTCCTCAAACCTCGAATTCAATTCGACGATCTCGCTTTGCATTTGATCTGACGTCATTCTTCGCCCATTTGCTTGCCCGGTACGGTCTGCGATGGATTAAAAACGATCCGTTGGACACTCGCTGCCCGGCCCGACTTCAACCCGTGATCCTAAATTGGGGTCGTTGCCAGACCGTTTCGGCGAAGGTCAGCTGTCCTGACTTTCGCCCCTCCATCACCCCGCTTCGACATCCAAACTTCGACCATCAACACCGGCACTTGATCTACCGGGCTCGTCGCCCGGATCGCACGCTTGCGATGGCGATGTTGAGCCCTCTAAATATGGCTCGATATTGGCGTGATTCTAGGTCTCGGGCCGACAGTTGCCTCGCGAGCACGTTCAATTCGACGCCATTTCTGGTTCAATTCTTTTTGCCGTTTGTTTCGTTTTGCTCACCGCGAAACGCAACCCTTTGGACTTCCTCCCTTGCACGGGCGGCCCCAATGCCTCCCGTTCCCTACGGCGTTGCGCTGCGATCACATCCGTCAATGTTGACCCATCGCCCACGGACACAGTGTCGCAACTGAGACCGGCTTGTCGCTCCCACCTTCGCGGTTCGGAGCGACGTTGGTTCGTCGAGGGCCTCCGCCTTTGGCTCATTGCTGCACGGCGATGCGGGTGCTAGGCCTCGGATCGCCCCCAACTGGCGCCGCAGCCCGCTCCCCTGTATCCGTCCCGTGCGGCAAAACGCATTCGAACCCGTCACGCCGAGGACCCCCAACCATGATTCCGCGCTACTCCCGCCCCGAAATGGTTCGCATCTGGGAGCCCGACACGCGCTACCGCATCTGGTTCGAAATCGAGAGTCATGCGGCGACCGCCATGGCCAACCTGGGCATCATTCCCAAGGAGGCTGCTGACGTCATCTGGAAGAAAGGCTCGCAAGCGCGTTTCGAGGTGGCCCGCATTGACGCCATCGAACAAGTGACGAAGCACGACGTCATCGCCTTTCTGACCCATTTGGCCGAAATCGTCGGTCCCGAAGCGCGTTTCGTGCATCAAGGCATGACCTCCTCGGACGTCCTCGATACGACCCTCAACGTACAACTTGTGCGCGCCGCCGATATCCTGCTCGCCGACCTCGACCGGCTGCTCGAAGCCCTGAAGCTGCGCGCCTTCGAGCACCGCTTGACACCCACCATCGGACGCAGTCACGGCATCCACGCCGAACCCACGACGTTCGGCCTCAAACTGGCGTGCGCTTACGCGGAATTCGCGCGCGGGCGAGAGCGGCTCGTTGCGGCGCGAGAGGACGTGCGCACGTGCGCCATCTCGGGCGCGGTGGGTACATTTGCTAACATCGACCCGCGCGTGGAGACCTTCGTCGCTGAGCGAATGGGTCTGAAACCGGAACCGGTCTCCACGCAGGTCGTCCCGCGCGACCGTCATGCGATGTATTTTGCCACGCTTGCCGTCGTCGCCTCTTCAGTCGAGCGACTTGCAACCGAGATCCGCCATCTACAGCGCACGGAAGTGCTCGAAGCGGAGGAGTATTTCTCGCCGGGGCAGAAGGGCTCATCTGCCATGCCGCACAAGCGCAATCCGGTGTTGGCCGAGAACCTGACCGGTCTTGCGCGCATCGTGCGCGGATATGCGCTGCCGGCAATGGAGAACGTCGCGCTGTGGCACGAGCGCGATATCTCCCATTCATCCGTCGAACGCATCATCGCACCTGACGCGACCGTCACCCTCGATTTCGCGCTCAATCGCTTGGCTAACGTCATCGAGAAACTAGTCATCTATCCGGAGAATATGAAGCGTAACTTGGACAAACTTGGCGGTTTGCATAATTCCCAGCGCGTGCTGCTGGCGCTGACGCAAGCCGGGGTCAGCCGCGAGGACGCCTATGCCATGGTCCAACGCAATGCGATGAAGACGTGGGAGGACGGCAAGGACTTTCTCAGCGAACTCAAAGCCGATGCCGAGATCACGGCCCACATCCCACCCGCGCAGCTCGACGCCATGTTCGACTTGGCCTATCACTTCAAACACGTCGACACGATCTTCGACCGCGTCTTCGGCAAAGGTTGACGGCGCGCAGCTCCCGCCAGCAGACCGAGCCACAACAGCTCCGCCCGCAGCAATCCTCAGCGGGGTTTGGTCCCCCCCCCCGGTATCTCTCGCGTGGTCCGTGACAACAGGTATTGCGGCTGTCACCACTTCGCACCAGCGGCAAGAGGACAACCATCTGTGGCAGGTCGCATCGCTATTTTCGTCGAAGCCTTGCGCGGTGAGATACAATGCCCCTATGTGCCCGTTATGGCCGCTGAGGCACCATACTCCCGACCTTGAGGTCCCCGATACGATGACGTTTGCGGAACTGGCTGAAAACTTCGCGATGCTGGAGGAGTGGGAGGACCGCTACCGCTACGTCATCGAGCTCGGGCGCTCCCTCCCGCCGATGCCGGACGCCCTGAAAACCGAAGCAAACAAAGTCCGGGGCTGCGCGAGCCAAGTGTGGCTCGTGACCCAATTGAAGCGTCCCTCTCCCAGCGCGCCGCCTGTGATGCATTTGATTGGCGACAGCGATGCCCACATCGTGCGCGGACTTGTGGCGATCCTCTTTGCGATTTATCAGGACCGCCCGCCCGAGGAGGTCGCCGGCCACGACGCGTTGCAGGATTTCGCCAAGCTCGGCCTCAAAGATCACTTGACACCGCAACGATCCAACGGCCTCGCCTCCATGGTCGCCCGCATCCGCGCCGATGCCCGCGCGCTCGCCAGCCAGCCCGCTGCCCAGGTCTGATTGTGACCCCTCCGTCCGCTTCCAGCGCTTGACGCGGCCCGCCGGAGAGCCACATCTGCCAGCATGTCCCCAGACGAGGAAATCGAGACATCCAGCCTATCGGCAACCTCCGTGCGTACGGGCCCGCAGGTCATCGCATCGTATCTGAAGACGCTCGGCACCAAGCCTGGTGTCTATCGCATGCTGGATAAGGATGGCACGGTTATCTACGTCGGCAAGGCGCGCAACCTGAAAGCGCGCGTCACCACCTACGCCCGCCACGGCGGCCACACCAACCGCATCGCACGCATGATCGAGGCGACGGCGTCGATGGAATTCGTGACCGTGCGCACGGAAGCCGAAGCCCTGCTGTTGGAAGCCAATCTCATCAAACGCTTCCGGCCGCGCTTCAATGTTCTTCTGCGCGACGACAAGTCATTTCCCTACATCCTCATCCGCCGCGATACGCCGGTGCCGCAGATCTTGAAGCACCGCGGCGCGCGCACGGTGAAAGGCGACTATTTCGGGCCGTTTGCATCGGCGGGTGCCGTGACGCGCACGATCAACATGCTCCAGCGCGCCTTCCTGCTGCGCTCATGCTCGGATGCGATGTTTGAGGGTCGCACGCGACCTTGCCTGCTCTATCAAATCAAACGTTGCGCCGGACCCTGCACAAACGAAATCACCCATGAGGACTACATGGCGCTCGTCGAGGAAGCGATCCGCTTCCTGCGCGGCGAGAGCCAGAGTGTACGCGAGATGTATCAACGCCTCATGCAGCAAGCGGCCGACAATCTCGAATTCGAACGGGCCGCAAAGTACCGCAACCGCCTATGGGCGCTGGCGCACGTGCAGGCAGATCAAACCATCAATCCCGATGGCGTTGAGGAAGCCGACGTCTTTGGCGCGCATCAGGAGGCGGGTCAGACGTGCGTCCAGGTGTTCTTTTTCCGCGCCGGTCAGAACTGGGGCAACCGTGCGTACTACCCTAAAGCCGACAAAGCAGTCGCGGTCGAAGACGTGCTGGCCAGCTTCATCGCCCAGTTTTACGACGACAAACCCGTGCCGCGGCTGATCCTGGTGTCACACGATTTTCCCGATCGCGCACTGATGGAAGAGGCATTGTCGACGCGGGCCGAGCGGCGCGTCGAGATCCGCGTGCCAAGTCGCGGCGCCAAAACGGGACTCATCGAACATGCACTGACGAATGCGCGCGAGGCCCTAGGGCGGCGCCTGGCTGAATCATCGTCCCAGGCGCGGTTGCTGGACGGCCTCGCGGAACGGCTTGGCTTGGACGCTCCGCCGCGCCGTATCGAAGTCTACGACAACAGCCACACTTCCGGTGCGCATGCCGTGGGCGCGATGGTCGTGGCGGGACCAGAAGGGTTCGTCAAAACCGCGTATCGCAAGTTTAACATCAAGGCGGCCGATCTCACCCCCGGTGACGATTACGCGATGATGCGCGAGATGCTCACGCGCCGCTTCAAGCGCCTCGCGCACGGGGGCCGGGCTCATGCTGACGACGCCACGCCGCTGCAGCGCCCAACACTGGATCATGGCGGACCGGAGGCCGAACATTCCATTCCTGACCGGCCCGATCTCGTCCTCATCGATGGCGGCAAGGGACAGGTCAACGTAGCCCTCGAGGTTCTCCAAGCGCTCGGCCTCGACGACATCGCGCTCGCCGGTATCGCCAAGGGACCCGATCGCGATGCGGGGCGGGAACATTTCCACCTGCCTGGACGCGACCAGCCTTTCATGCTGGAGCCGCGTGACCCCGTGCTCTATTTCGTCCAGCGCCTGCGCGATGAAGCCCACCGTTTCGCCATCGGCACCCACCGCGCCAAACGTTCGAAGTCCCTCCGCATCAATCCCCTCGATGAGATCGAAGGCATCGGGCCTGCACGCCGGCGTGCCCTGCTACAGCACTTCGGATCGGCGAAGTCCGTCGCTAAAGCTGGAGTCGAGGATCTCAAGGCGGTCGACGGCATCTCGGCGGAATTGGCGCAGAAGATCTACGACCACTTCCATGAGCGCCCTTAATACCGGCGCCGCACGCGATCCACGAGCTGTTATCCTCACTCCGTCCACGCATCATCAACATATAGGATTAGCGCGGGGTTGCCGCGCGCGAATCATGCAAAATGCCACCGCCCGATGCGCCGATCGGCCCGGCCGTAACAGCGACCGAGGTCAGGCGCGCGTCAGCGCAAGGCTCCAACATGACCGTGTCGATGCCCTATATCCCGCCGACGGTGTACCTCTTAGCCGACAACCTGGACGCAGCGCTGGCTGCGGGCGAGGATCTTCTGCGATCATGTCTGGTCTGGCAGATTGGCGAGGCCACCGAGGGCGCGCAGATTGCCCGGGCCCGCGCCGAACAGCGGGCCAAACTGTCGGCCATTCGCACGCTCGAGCAGGTGCTATTGGCGCGCGTGCTCAAATCACGCGAACGGGCGGAAGAGATCGGCAAGCACGACAAACGCTTCAGCACCGTCGCGCGGCTTTACAATGCAGGCACGGCCATCCTCATTGAAGCCGTATCGGAATTCGGCGACGGCGCAGCGCAGGACTTCGAGACCGGCGACGGCATGGTGGCCTATCTGCGGTCACGCGGCATGCTGGCCAAGGACGCGGAAGGACCGAAAGAAGCCCAGTTGCTCGCCGTCTCCGAGGACTTCCTCATTGCGCGACGCATACGATTGGGCACCCTGCTCGATTTGATCGCAATGTTCCTCGATGCCCTCGAAGTGCATTTCGATCTTTTTGCGGACGATCCGGCTGTGCCAGACGTTCTGCCGGGCGAAGCCCCGCTTGTCGAGGAGGCTGACTCCACGACACGAGACCGTCCCGGTTAACCAGCCCTTCGGGGCATCCGAGCCATCAAGTGTTGTTCAGACCAATCTTGACGGCGGCACCCGCTGGATGGGGGGCGGTGAATCCGGCCCACCCTCCAGCAACTCGCGCACGGGCAAACGCTGGCGGCGCGGCACATCACCCTCCGTCATGACCGAGGGCCGCAGGACATGCGAGTGATCGAGCGCCGACGACTGCCAACCATCAATTCTCCGGGTTGCTGCGGCTTTCGATTTTCTCTGCGCCTTCGGCATCGTCTGTCGCACGATCTGCGGCGTACGAGGCTGAGCAGACCGGCCCCTCGCCGCGGGAGCGAGCGGGGGGGACGCCGCTCGGTGTTGCTTCGTGATTGGCAACCGTTTGTGTTGCCGCGCTGCAAATTTAACAGGCCGCGGCGCGACTGCGCCCGACATCGTCTTGCTTACACCCTCTAACTTCCCGGTGCGGACTGCTGGTTGAGATTGAGATTGCTGGACCAAGGATTTCCGCGCGCGCTGATGCGGATGTACGTGTGACGCGGCAACGTTCGAGGCAGACTTGCGCTTTGCAGCCTGCGCGATCCCTGCGTCCGTCGTGAACACGGGTTCGCGGTCTCGTGCCATGCGCTCGACGCGAACGGCCGCCCGTTGTGCTGCAGAGTCGTCATCCGTGTTTTCGGAGGCCCCCACGTCTGCCGCGAGTTCTTGAGAATTTTTGGCTCGCTCGGGCTGATCGCTGAGCTCTGAGATAGCCGGCATGAGCAGGAAGGCATGCTGCGGCACGTCTGTCGTCACATCTGTCGACGAGGGCGCGCGCGCCAGAACCGCTACGCCTGCACGCACCGCCGCTGAGCGCGCAAGTTGAAACTCGGAACCGAATTCCGCGGCGACGGCGGCACCCAATCCGCCAGCCGACCGGGTTGTCGCACGCGTGACTGGCATTGCGAATACGGCGGCCAAATCTACGCCGGGATCGCGCCATCGCGGCGTGACACTTGCGATTGCTGTTGAAGCGGCACCGAGCGACGCGGTGCCTGGCGCCCCCATTGCCACCAGGACATTCAGCGCCCGATGGGCCTCATCCAGCGACGCAAAGGCACCGATCGGCCCCGGTACAGGCTCATAGACGCGCCGTTTGCGATAGCGCGCTTCAGCGCTCGTCGGGGCTTTGAGTACACGCATGCGCAACTTGCCGACACCCCGCACGCCGAGCTTTTGCGCTGCGGCCTTGGACAAGTCGAGCGTGCGATTGCCCCAATACGGCCCCGCATTGTTGATGCGCAGGATGACCGACTGGTTGTTGGTCGGCGACCACACGAGCACGATCGTACCGTCAGGCAGGCTTGGGCTGGCGGCGTTGTCGGGCCGCTCGGGGTGAAACACCTCCCCGGATGACGTCAGACCGCATGGATTGTAGCGATCTTTTTTGCACTGATCGTAGAATGACGCGGTGACGTTCAGGTCGCGCCCCATGAGCGCCTCGGTCTCGGCGATCGTTTTGACGCGGTGGCACGTCTTGTAGAAACAATAAGTTTTGCCCGGCGTCTTGGCGAGCGCGTCGCCGCCGGTCGCGAGCATTGCGGATAGGAAAACGCCCGCCACAGCCGCCAAGCGTCCAGCCGCTATCGTGACGCGCCACACGAGGCGCGCAGCAACAGGGCGCCGTTCAAGCGCGAACAATCCGAAATCGTGCATGGGGCACTCCCACCTGTTGAACCCATCGGCTCCGGTTTCAACCGAGCGCCCCCGCACCCGCCGAACCCTCTCTCACCGGAGCGGCCAGACTTGAGCAAAGATGGTTAAGGCAAGCGAGGCACCAAACGGTCGCGCGGGAATTTGACGAACGATGTTCACAATCTCTAACTTTTGTTTATTAAAATCAATAAGTTGTCAGCTGAAATTAAATCCTGATTTGTGCAATCGGTTACGCAGGCCATCGGCCGCTTCGGCCAACTTTGTGGCATCCGTCGCCCGCAAAACCAAGTCCGTGGAATACTGCCCATCTTTGAACGATGGATAAGAGCCCATCGCCACATCGGGCCACTCCCGCTGGTGGGCGGCGAGCAACTCGGCGATCTCGCCTTCCGCATGGGCGACAGGAATTGAGACCGAACGCATCTTGGCGCCCGTCTCGATCTCAGCGGTTGCCGCCAACAGCATGGATTCCATGATCGCAGGCACGCCCGCCATCACGATCACGTTGCCGATGCGAAAGCCTGGGGCCACAGAAACGGTATTGGCCACGAGCTGCGCACCTTGAGGGATGCGCGCCATGCGCAGGCGTGCAGCATTAAGCTCGATCCCGCGCTTTTCGTAAGCTGGCTGCATGATGGCAACCGCACGCGGATCAATATCGATGGGCACGCCAAAGGCCTGGGCGATGCAGTCCGCCGTGATGTCGTCATGCGTTGGCCCGATCCCTCCAGTCGTGAAGAGATAGGTGTAGCGATGACGCAAGGCGTTGACGGCTTCGACGATAGCCGTTGCCTCGTCACCCACCACGCGGACTTCTCGCAACTGGATGCCGATCTCCGTCAAATGCGTCGCCACGATGCCGATATTGCGGTCTTTCGTCCGGCCGGAGAGGATTTCGTCCCCGATAACGAGCAAAGCTGCCGTGATCACGCGCGTTTCACTCACGAAACTCGACCTCCAACCTAAAATCCGCAGCCGTCCGGTTTAGCACGGCTTCGGCTGGCGTCCAGAACCACCCTTGCGGACAGACCAACGTTGTGGCTGTTGCTGGGCCCATGCGATTTCCATCACCCCTCAAGCAGGGCCGCCTCGTCAAACGCTACAAGCGCTTCCTGGCCGACATCGAGCTCGACAGCGGTGAGACGATCACGGCGACTTGCCCGAACACCGGTTCGATGATGGGTCTTGCCGAGCCGGGATTGGACGTTTGGGTTTCAGTCAGTTCCAGCCCCACGCGCAAGTATCCTCACACCTGGGAACTCGTCGGTGTGGGAAAGGGACGCGCGCGGACCCTCGTCGGGATCAACACCACCCACCCCAATGCCATCGTCGCCGAAGCCATCACACTTGGCGGTCTCACACCGCTTGCCGGCTACGCCAGCCTGCGACGCGAAGTAAAGTACGGCGCCGCGAGCCGGATCGATCTGCTTCTCGAAGACCCGAGCAAGCCGACGGCCTATGTGGAAGTGAAAAACGTGCACCTGTCGCGCGAGCGTGGCCTCGCCGAATTTCCCGACTCGCGCACGGAGCGCGGCGTCAAGCATCTGACCGAATTGTCGAACATGGCTCGCTCGGGACAGCGCGCCGTGATGGTGTATCTGATCCAGCGCAACGATGCGGAA
>JAKALI010000105.1 GCA_021813195.1 Pseudomonadota bacterium | reverse complement strand
GGCGCTGACATCGTCATGATGCTCCGCCTCCAGCGCGAGCGCATGGAAGGCTCCTTCGTCCCTTCCACGCGCGAGTACTTCCATTTCTTCGGTCTTGATCACGAGAAGCTCGCGCGCGCCAAGCCCGACGCCATCGTCATGCATCCCGGCCCCATGAATCGCGGCGTGGAGATTGCGTCGACGATCGCCGATGATCCGCGCAGTGTTATTCGCGAACAAGTCGAAATGGGTGTGGCGGTCCGCATGGCGGTGCTCGAGGCGCTGGCCCGAAATCTTCCCCGGCGATAGATGCAAGGCGCGACATGACAGCGACGGGAGCAAAAGCGGCGAAACGGAGCGATGGCCTTACGGTGTTCATCAATGCGCGCCTCGTCGATCCCGAATCGGGTCGCGATGAGCCCGGCGGTCTGCTCGTCAAGGGCGCCACGATCGAAGATGTTGGCTCGCACTTGCGGCGCAACGCGCCGGAGGGCGCGACGGTCGTGGACTGCAAGGGGCAAATGCTCTGCCCCGGCCTCGTAGACGCCCAGGTCTTCACGGGTGAACCAGGATATGAGCACCGCGAGACCTTGAAGACCGCCAGTCACTCGGCCGCCGCGGGCGGTGTTACGACCATGATCGTGATGCCCGACACCAATCCGGTGATTGACCAAGTCTCACTGGTGGATTTCATCCAGCGGCGCGCGCGCGACAACGCCAAGGTGCACGTCCACACCATGGCGGCGGTGACCAAGGGCCTCAAAGGCGAGGAGATCACCGAGATCGGGCTGCTGCAGCGGGCGGGCGCGGTGGCATTCTCCAACGGCAAATCGAGCATCGCGAACACGCGCATCATGAAGAACGCGCTGCTTTATGCCAAGGATTTCGGCGCGCTGATCGTCCATCACACCGAGGATCCTTATTTGAGTGGCAGCGGCGCCATGAATTCGGGCGAAGTTGCCACGCGGCTGGGCCTGTCCGGCATCCCTAAAATGTCCGAAGTCATTACGTTGGAGCGCGATATCCGCCTCGTCGAAATGACCCGCGGGCGTTATCACGCCGCGACAATCACGTGCGAGGAAAGCCTCGAAGTCATCCGCAAGGCGCGAGCGCGAGGTCTCGACGTCACGTGCGGCGTGTCGATCAATCACTTGACCCTCAACGAGAACGACATCGGCTCTTACCGAACGTTCCTGAAGATCCGGCCGCCGCTCCGGCGCGAGGAGGATCGCGCGGCGCTCGTCAATGCCGTGGCGAACGGCGAAATCGACATTATCGTCTCCAGCCATGATCCCCAGGACGCGGACGTCAAGCGCCGTCCATTCGCGGAAGCAGCCGATGGTGCGGCTGGACTGGAAACCCTGCTCGCGGCAGCGCTGCGACTGCACCATTCCGGCGATGTAGCACTTCCCGTCCTCCTGCGCCCCCTCACGATCAATCCGGCACGGCGATTTGGTCTTGCCTGCGGACGACTAGCCAAGGGCGCGCCGGCCGATCTGATTCTCGTCGACCTTGGCGAGCCGTGGGTCGTCAACAAGGACTTGCTGCGCTCGCGCTCCAAAAACACCCCGTTCGACGAAGCCAAGATGCAGGGTCGCGTCGTGCGCACGGTCGTCGCCGGCGAGACGGTTTTTGAGTATTCCGCCGCCGACCGCCGCTAGGGTTCAGCCCTCTCTTTCCGATTTCAATTGTATGTGTGTCCCTCAAGCTTTGTGATCCCCGGCGCGACGGATCAGGTCTGCATGATTGTTTTATCTCCAAAAACGAAGTGCAGCTGGGTCGGTTTTCCTGGCTTGCACTTGCCGTCGGGCTTCAAGACGGTAACATGGGTTCAAGCGGGGATGGGGCGTGGCGGGATTACTTGTGAACCGAATGACGGACGTCGAAGGCATCATCGCGAATTTGCCGGATGATCTCGATACGCGCATTGCCGGAATGGATAAGAAATTCGCCGCCGTCCGCGAAACAGCACTCCTGCGTACCCAGCGCTCTTCGACCACCAGATTTCAGATCGATCTTCTCCAAACGCGGATCGACAGTTTGGGAGGCCGTCTTGAAATGAACTTCGGTGCGTTCGATGCACGGTTCAGCGGGCAGTCGAATTTTGGTTGTCTTCAAGCAAGCTACACAGGTCTCGACAGACGGATGGGCGGACATGAGCCGACCGTGGATCGGCCCGACGTGAAGGTTGCTTCACTCCGGTCCGCTGTGAATGACTACGGAACCAAATTTGACAGAATTGACTCCCGACGCGGTCGTGCTGAACGGTGGATCGAGCATCTCGCCGCGCATAGGCCAAGGGCCGCAGCCGCGCTCGGTGAGATTACCAGCCGCGTCGATCAAATCGACAGCAAGAAAGATTTGGTATTGCAGCGCTTGCCCCGGGCCTGAACACGATCAGCAATGGCAATACGTATCCGGAAACAGCATGGACGCCCTAAGCTCATTTCAGATCCTCATCGATAACGGTTTTGGGCATTGGCTGCTCTATGCCTTCGCCGGTGGATATCTCTTGGGTTCAATTCCGTTTGGTCTTCTTTTGACCCGCATGGCCGGCCTCGGCGATGTGCGCAAGATCGGCTCGGGCAACATTGGCGCAACGAACGTCCTGCGCACGGGCCACAAGGGGCTCGCAGCCACAACGCTTGTACTCGACGCGCTCAAAGGTACCGCCGCGGTCCTTGTGTTCGGGCTACTGTTCGGGCCGGCGAGTGCGCTGACAGCGGGGCTCGGAGCATTTCTGGGTCATGTCTTTCCGATCTGGCTTGGCTTTAAGGGCGGCAAGGGTGTCGCGACATATATCGGCGTTCTCGCTGGGGCCTACTGGCCCGCGGCGCTGGTCTTCTGCGGCGTATGGCTGCTCACCGCCTTGGCGACACGTTATTCATCGTTGTCGGCGCTGATCGGCGCGGTCGTCGCGCCGATCTTTGCAGCTCTTTCCGGCGAGATGAGTGTCGCCGGGCTCGCAACACTCCTGTCTGTTCTCATCATTTGGAAGCATCAAGCCAACATCAAGCGGCTCATGGCTGGCGAGGAGCCGAGGATCGGTGCCAAAGCATAACCCAAGCGACTTGTTCACGCCCGCACCGCTGCCCGTGGCGACGCTCGACGATGCGCAGCGCTTGGCCTGCTTGCGACTCATTCGCTCCGAGAACGTGGGGCCGGTCACCTTCCGCGAACTGATCAATCATTATGGCGGTGCCGAAGCGGCACTCGATGCTTTACCCGAATTGTCGCGCCGTGCCGGCCGAACCCTTCGAATCTGCAGCCGGGAGCGGGCATTAGGGGAGTTGGAACGCGCAGCACGCAACGGCGCCTTTCCAGTGTTTACGATCGAACCGGGCTACCCCAAGAGGTTGGCGCATTTGGATGCGCCGCCGCCCGCGCTTTACGTCAAAGGCAAAGTCGATCTTCTCAACCGACCGGCAATCGCAATTGTCGGATCGCGGCAGGCTTCCGGAGGCGGACTGACGCTGGCGCGGCGTTTTGCTGGCACGCTTGGCGCCGCGGGTCTCGTCATCATTTCCGGGCTCGCGCGCGGAATAGACTCGGCTGCGCACGAAGCGAGCCTGGCGACGGGCACGATTGCTGTGCTCGCTGGGGGAATTGATGTCGTCTACCCATCCGAAAACACCGCTCTGCAGCAGCAGATCGCCGAGGCTGGCGTGCTCGTCACGGAAATGCCGCCGGGATTTGCGCCACGCGCTCAGGACTTCCCGCGCCGCAACCGCATCATTTCGGGGATCAGCAACGGCGTGCTCGTCATCGAAGCCGCGCGGCGGTCCGGAACGTTGCTGACCGCACGCATGGCTCTGGAACAGGGACGCGAAGTCTTCGCCGTGCCCGGCCATCCGCTCGATCCACGCGCCGAGGGGACGAACCATCTTTTGAAGTCCGGCGCCACGATCGCCACCACGCCGCAGGACATTCTGGACGTCATCCAACCGATCGCTGGATTAGCCCAGGAGGTCCGCGAAAACGAAACGGCGACTTATGAGACGGCGCCTCAAGACCCTCTGCCGCCGCCCTTGATCGCCAACGAGGATCGCGCGCGCACCCTGGAAGCCCTCGGGCCTCATCCCATCCCGACCGATGATCTGGCGCGCGCCGTCGGGCTGGGCCCGCGGGAAATGCGAGTTATTCTCATGGAACTCGACCTTGCCGGTCTGATCGAGCGCCACGGACAAACACTTGTCTCCCGCAAAGCCGACAGCGCGCCGTTGGCGGGAACGTGACGCCTCGGGTTTCCCTCGCTCGCGTTCAGACGCCGATCTTGCCGCCGCCTTTACGGGTGATGGCGACGACACTGGGGCGTGGCGGCATACCGTCCTTGAAATCCGGCCAACGAGTCGCGGGCTTGTCAAACGTCGACGGGGCGGACTTGTCTTCGGACTCTCCGGGGTGCTGCACAGCCACGAACAGAGTCTCGAGGTCGGGCGTGAAGCACGGTCCGCACAATTCGGCGCCATCGGGACAGCGGAAGAACAATTTGGACGTGCCGCGCAAGGCGCCGTCGGTTTCAAGCGACCATAAGCCGTCCGCCCGCCCCGTTGCCTGCCGCGAATTGCCGTCCGTGGCGATCCACAAGCGGCCATCAGCGTCGATGGCGCAATTATCCGGCATGCCGAACCAGCCGTCCTTGGTTGTCGCCGGATTGAACGTCGCACCGACTTCGGCAATCGCGGGATCGCCGCACTTCACCAGAATTTCCCAGCGAAAACCCGTCGCTGCGTGATCGCCTCCATCGGGAATGATCTCGATGATGTGACCGAAGCGATTTTCCGGACGTGGATTGGCGGCGTTGACCCCGTCCTTCCCCTCAGCCTTGCGCTTCGCGTTGTTGGTGAGCATGAGGTAGACCTTGCCGGTCGCCGGATTGACGTCGATGTCTTCGGGGCGATCCATGCGCGTTGCCTCCAGCGCATCGGCCGCGAGCCGCGCGTGGATCAGGATCTGGCCCTGGTCGGCGAAGGCAGAGAGCTTGGGGTGGCCCGCCACCAGCGGCAACCACTCGCCGCGACCGTCGGCATCGAAACGGGCAACGTAGAGCGTGCCCGAGTCCAACAGATCCATGTTCGCTGTGCGATTTTGCGCATCGACCTTGCCGTCGGTTACGAATTTGTAGACGTAGTCGAACGCCTGATCGTCGCCCTGATAGACGACGAAACGACCATCACCGTTGACGATGTTCCCCGCTCCTTCATGTTTGAAGCGGCCCATGGCCGTGCGCTTTTTCGGAACGGAGTTCGGGTCGAACGGATCGATTTCAACGACCCAGCCGAAGCGGTGGCATTCGTTGGGCTCTTGCGCGATGTCGAAGCGGCTATCGACGCGACCCCACGGATATACATCGGCGGGAGCGCCGTAGCGCTCGAGTGCTTTGTGTTCGGGATGGGCGGCAGCGGCTTCTTTGCCCCAGAAATAGAAGTTGAAGTTCTCCTCGCACGACAGCCAGGTGCCCCACGGCGTGATGCCACCCGCGCAATTATTGAGCATGCCTTTGACTCTTGTGCCGTTCGGGTCGGCCTTCGTTTTCATCAGCGCATGGCCGGCTGCGGGTCCGGTGATTTTCATTTCCGTCTCAGCGGTGATGCGTCGTGCGTACGGAGAGCCCTCCACCACCCGCCAGCGTCCGTCTTTCCGCTCGACTTCGAGCACGCTGCCGCCGTGCGCTGCCATCGATGCGCGAATTTGCGCGTCGGACAACCCATGCAGCATCGCAAGCCGCGTGTCGCCCGCGAGGCCGGGATACATCATCTCGTCATTGGTGTATTCGTGATTGACGACGAGCAGCCCATGATCCGACCGGCCTTCGAGCGGAATGTAGCCGATAAAGTCCGAATTATAGCCGAACTGACCCGCCTGACGCTCAGCGGACGGCTCCATAGGATTGAAGTCCGCCGCGTTGGCCAGCACCTTGTCGCCCCAGCGGATGAGGACGTCGGCATCGTAACCCTCAGCGACGTGATGGGTCTGGTCGACCCCTGCTGCGACTTCGGGGAAGTCGAAGGTGCCGGAAGCTCCTGCCGCCCGGGCTCGACGTGCGGCAGCCAGCGCCAGAGGAGCGACTGTCGATGTTATGATACCCACGGCGAGCGCACCCTTCAGCGCTCCGGCGACCAGATCGCGGCGAGACAGCCGCTTGGCGATGACATCACCGATCGTCTCGCCCTGCGGCGGGCTCGTGCCATGATCCTCAATGGCTTCCAGTCGTGCCGGATCGGGAGAAGCGATTTTGCTCATGTGTGATCCTATCGGTTCTTGCGGGCGCTGACGGTTCGATCGGCCAGCGCAACATCGGCTGAGGGAGGCCAGCATTGCGGTCCTGGCACCATGCGACACCTCGTACGACACGGACTTGAACCTGGTGTGATGCTCCAAACGGCGCGCCTGTCCGCAGCACCTGAAATATGGAAAGTCTGCATCGAGAAAAATAGCAATTGAAACATTGGCAATCTTGAAAGGTATTTTCCGAATTTACCTGGCGTCTACTCGGAACAACTCCATATAACGAGGCGCACCGCAAGTAATGACAAGCACAACTTGCGCAAAATTTGATTCTATTGTTCGCGGTTCGATAGGCGATGACGGACAGGGATTTAGAGACGCACCTCGCGGAGCGATTGCAGGCCAATGCCAAGCTCCGGCGCGCCGGATATGTTGCGACACGGCTCATGGCGGGCGAACTGGCCATCGAGCGTCGCGGTCACGTCAAGGGCATCTGGCGTGCCTCCGACGGCATGCTCGACTGGATTCCGGCGGGCTACAGCGCCCCCCTCCATCGCGTGGCCGACATTGATGCCGCTGAGCGGCAAACGCTCCTCGCCCTGGGCCTTGCCGACTAGTTGTGGTCTTCGGGCAACCTTGGAATATGGAAGACGCTGATGCCCTCGTCTCTGAGTTCCCGCACGTCCGAGATCGTCGCTTCACCGTAGATGGCGCGCGCTTCCCGCTCCTGATAATGGATACGGCGCGCCTCCTCAGCGAAGTTGGGACCGACGTATTCGGCGCGCCGACGCACTTCGTCGCGTAACGCGCGCACCAGGTGCTTGAACTCCTCGATATCCTCTTTCGTCGGTGCAACAGCGCTGGGGAGTTCTGCGGGCGGTGTAAGGGCGGCGAGGTCATCGCGAACCGTTGCATCGCGCCGTCTCGCAATCGCCGGAGCCATGATCGCCTTTGAGACCGCGTGGCTGCTGCACGCCGGACAGCCGATCCGTTGTGCCTGCTGCTCGCGCTCGAAGGTCGCGCTGTTTTGAAACCAGCTTTCGAACTCATGGCCATCTTTGCAGATGAGGCTGTACTTAATCATCCCTGAACAGCACCCTCAATCTGAAACGCGCGGTCGTGCTTGAGCGACGGGACGCGCGATCTGGCTTCCTCCAATTTGCTCAAGTCTATGTCGGCGGTGATGACCGTGGGATGAATATCGCCCTCAGCGAGGATCTCGCCCCATGGCGAGATGATCAAGCTATGCCCGAACGTGTCCCGGCCATGTTCATGCCGCCCACCTTGAGCAGCGGCGAAGACAAAGCACTGGCACTCAATGGCACGTGCTCTGAGCAGCGTGTGCCAGTGCGCCGCTCCCGTCGGTTTTGTGAACGCGGCGGGAACAGCCAGGAACTTTGCGCCCGACTGGGCGAGCGCGCGAAAGAGATGAGGGAAGCGCAAATCGTAACAGATTGACATGCCCAAGCCGCCCCATGGCAGGTGGGCGATCACCGCTTTGTCGCCGGGTTCATAGTTGCGGCTTTCGCGGTAGCTCTCGCCACCTGGCAAATCGACGTCGAACATGTGGATCTTGTCGTAGCGGGCTGCAATACGGCCGTCAGGATTGAGGAGATAAGAGCGATTGGCAATTTTACCCGTCGGCGCAAGAATTGGCATCGAACCGATGTGAAGCCAGACGGAAAGCTCGCGAGCGAGGTCTTGGAAGGCTGCGAGCGCGGCATTGCTCTCTTCCGGCTCAATTGCCGCAAACAGCCTTTCGCGATCGAGTTCCATCAACGTGGTGACTTCCGGCGTCTGAATGTAGTCAGCGCCTCGGGCCGCGGCGTCACGAATGAGGTTGCGCGCGGCCTCCACGTTGGAGGCGACATCGCGCCCGGAACACATTTGAACGAGTCCGGCGCGGAATATCATGGGCAAACTCGTGTCAGACATCGGCTGATCCATAACGGCCTGAGCGCCCCAGCGGGAGCCGGGGGAGCGAGCGTGGAGGAGGTTAGAAAATCAGGTCTTGATGAGAGCGTCGAGGCCACCATCGCGCTCAAGGGCGTAAAGATCGTCGCAGCCGCCGACGTGACGCTCACCGATCCAGATTTGCGGAACGGTGTAGCGTCCGCCGGCGCGAATGGCCATTTCTGCGCGCAGTTGGGCCTGATTGGTGACATCGATTTCGTCAAACGCGGCGCCCTTGCGCCGAAGAAGCTCTTTCGCCATATGACAATAGGGACAACGAGCCGCCGTATAAATGACGATCCTGCTCATTGCAGCCGCGTCCTCCTTTTGCCATCGACGGTTCGTTGCGCAATTTGGCAACGATAGCATAATGCGATCCGGCCTGCTTGCGCCAGTAGGGGTGTCCCGGACCGACGGGGCGGTCAACGGGTTGGGAGGGACTTGGAGGTGTTCGTTTGGGCGTGCTGCTCCGAGCGAATTCGGCGATTTGCCCATTGGGACGGCAGGCCCCGGCGCAAAATCCGTCAGATTCGCTTTTCCACAGGAGCTCCTTATTTGCAGAACCCATAGCGGAGATCAAAATCAATCGATGCTGCCGCTCACGCGCCAAACCCTAATGCAGCGTCTCGCGGACATGGACATCCGGGTCGTGACCATGGATCACGCCCCCGCATTTACCGTCGCAGAGAGTGCGGTGATCCATGACGCGATCCCGGGTGGGCATACGAAGAACCTGTTCCTCAGGGACGCCCGAGGGGCATGTATTCTCGTCGTTGCGCATATCGCGACGCGCATCGACCTTAAAGGGTTAGCTAACGTGATCGGGTCGGGGCGGCTTAGCTTTGCGCGAGCGGAGGAGCTGTCAGAGCGGCTCGGTGTGGCCCCGGGCTCGGTCGCGGCCTTCGCGCTGGCCAATGATACCGATTGTCATGTCCGCGTCATTTTCGACCGGATCTTGTTGGCGTTCGGCGTCATCAATCTGCACCCCCTGGAGAATTCCGCCACCACCAGCATTGCGCGGGATGACCTTTTGCGGTTCATTCACGCCACCGGACATCACGTCGAGTTTGTCGATTTGGCTCCGGATCACTAAGTCATCCCCGAAGTCGGCCGTGCTGATCCAGCCCAAGTGGTTGCGGCGCCCGCGGGCAGACAGCAGCTTCGCGGGCTCAGGTCGAGATGTAATCGAGGAGACAGTAATGGAATTCGGCACGGCAAAGGCGGGCAAATCGGAGGGCTCCGGCGCGGATGTCGTCAAGGATACGACCACTGCGGCCTTCGTCGCCGATGTCATCGAGGCCTCGCGCTCGAGCCTCGTGCTCGTCGATTTCTGGGCCGCGTGGTGCGGCCCCTGCAAGCAGTTGGCGCCGATTCTGGAGAAGGTTGTGCGCAGCTATGGCGGCAAGGTGCGGCTCGTCAAACTCGACACCGATGCGCACCCGGCGGTCGCAGCCCAACTGCGCGTCCAGTCCTTGCCGACCGTGTACGCCTTTCGCGATGGGCGACCGCTCGATGGCTTCGTCGGCGTCCAGCCCGAGAGCATGTTGCGAGCCTTTATCGACCGCCTCTTGGGAGAAGAAGCCAGCAATGGTCTGGAGGAGGCGCTTGCCGCTGCGGAGGGAGCCGTAGCGAGCGGAGACCTGCAAACCGCGGTCGAAATTTATTCCGCAATCCTGCAGGAGGATCAGACGAACCCCGATGCGCTGGCAGGG
>JAKALI010000104.1 GCA_021813195.1 Pseudomonadota bacterium | reverse complement strand
CGGGACCTATGGTGAGCCACGCGGTACGTGCAAACAGGGAATGCATGGCGAACCACAGCGCCAGATTCGAAATGACGCCAACGACGGCAGCCGTGATTGCCGCCAGGGCTGAGCGTAGCCGCGCAATGCGATCGATCTGCTCTACGAACGGTGCGCCTGCAAAGATCCACAAGAAGCAAGGCGCGAACGTCGCCCACAGCACCACGAGCGCACCGGCGATACCCATGGCCACCGATGCGCCGCCTCCATCCCGCCACGCCGCGAGCGTGCCGACAAACTCCGTGACGAGGATGATCGGCCCCGGTGCCGTTTCGGCGAGTCCGAGCGCATCGAGCATTTCTCCGGGTTGAAGCCAGCGATGCGTCTGCACAGCCTCCTGCGCCAGATACGTGAGAACGGCGTAGGCTCCTCCGAAAGTGACGACGGCCAGCTTCGCATGGAGCCAGGCGAGTTGCGCCAGCACATGATCGCGCCCCACAGTGAGCGTCAGGAGGAGGAGGGGCAGTAGCCAAATCGTGCTCCAGATTGCGATCGTGCGCGCAAGCCCAGATAGCGACGGCCGCTCATGTGGCCGGTCGTATGCTCGGTCTGGAGCGGTCCATGCTACGAAACCAATGAGGGCGGCAGAAAGTACGAGGACAGGGAACGGCACGGCGAAGACGAACATCGCCAAGAACGCAGCAGCGGCCATCATCCAGTCGCGCGGGCTGTGCAGGGCGCGCTTGGTGATGCGCATGAGCGCTTCCACAATAATCGCGAGCACGGCGGCTTTGACGCCCAGGAACAGGGCCTCCGCGATCGGGATACGTCCGAAGGCCGCATAGCCAAGCGCCAGCACGAGCATCACGATCGCGCCGGGCAGAATGAAGAGTAAGCCAGCGACCAGCCCGCCGAGAACACCATGCAATCGCCAGCCAACGTAAGTGACGAGCTGCATCGCTTCGGGACCGGGCAGCAGCATGCAGAAATTGAAGCCAGTGAGGAACCGCTGCTCGTCGATGTAGTGCTTTTCCTCCACGAGAACGCGGTGCATGAGTGCAACGTGCGCGGCCGGTCCGCCGAAGGACAACAGGCCGATTCGCAGGAAATCGCGCCACGTCTCCCCAAGGGACGTCTGGCGGGTGCCCGAGGCGGTGTTCATGCGTATCGCTCTCCCGCCTCAAAGGCTTGCGACAGCCAAACCAGGATCAGCTTGTCTCGTGTTCTGCGGTAGGGTGCAAGCGCTCCGTGGGCGCGCAACGGGGCTCAGAAGGGGAGGTGGCTGCACGTGATATCGAATTCTGCCTACATCTCTCCGTACGACTTGTCCAACTTCGAAACTAACGCGACGCATTCCATCAAAAGCCACCTCTCATGCCGCTCCCCGACATCCCCGCCACCGAAGCCGCCGTCATTGAGTTGACCAACGCCTTCCGGCAGCAGCACGCTTTGGCCGAGGTGCGTGCGGAGCCCAAGCTCACGGCAGCAGCGCGAGCGTATGCGGATTACCTTGCTAAAACCGGCATGTTCTCCCACACCGCCGACGGCCGTGACGTCTCTGATCGTGTCACGGCAGCGGGTTACGCGTGGTGCAGTGTGGGGGAGAATCTCGCACTTCACCTCGACAGCTCAGGGTTCGAGACGCGCACCTTAGCCAAAAAATCCGTCGAGGGCTGGATCAATTCACCGTCCCACCGGGACAACATGCTAACCCCCCACGCCACCGATATCGGCGTCGCGGTGGCGCGTGTGCCCGATCGCAATCCGAAATTCGTGACCGTGCAGCTTTTCGCTCGGCCTAAATCGTTCCAGTACACCTTCCAGATCTCGAATGCCTCGACGGCGACCGTCAGCTACACCTTTGACGGAGAACGCCAGGACCTGGCGCCGCGGACGGCGGTCACACACACGGCATGTGCACCGGGAGTAATCGAGTTTGAGGGTGTGGGCACAGCTGCGGTTCGCGCGCGTTATGAAGCCTCCGACGGCATGCTGTACACGGTCGAAGGAGATGCCCGCCAAGGTCTCAAGATCGAACTCGGCCAGCGCCGCATCGCGTCACCGTAGTGGGCCAATCAAATTCGTCACAAGCACCAATGGCCGCAGCAACTGTCGTTGCTGCGGCCGATCTGTCGGGTCGGGGTATCAGAGCGCTTTACGCCGCCTTGCGCGTCGTCAGCGCATGTTGCGTGGTCGGCACCTTGAAGCGTGCGCCGTCGCCGGCCAGTCGCTGGCGCTTCAAGACGGCCTCGCGCGCGCGAAACGCATCCGCGAACGCCGTCAGCGCCAGTTCCGGACGCAGGCTACCCTGCACGTCGATGGCAACGTAGTTGCCCGCCGGCCAAACCTCGACGGCGACACGGCCACCCGTGAACGACACGGTGCCCGTGATCGCGCCCGTACGCACCTGGCGCTTGAGGTTTGACGACGTCACGTTGGCCCGAGCGAATGCAAGAGCGCGCGCAACCGCCCGCTCGACGGCGCGCGGCGTCGCAAGACCGCTCGCCCCGACGAGGTCGATGGCGACGGATTTCAACGGCAGTGTCGGGATATACTCGGTCCCGCAATCCGCGCGCCCGGTGCGCGCGACCACAGCGAAGTCTTCCTCATGGGCGGGGCTTGAACGAGTCAAGTCCATCCCCAATTGGAAGAGGGCGTCATTAAAGGCCATATGACCCTCCCCAACCAGCAGACAGATTCAACCCATCCGCTCCTTACCTTAGGGGTGTGGGGATTGCATCCTTGACCTTGAGGGCAGGTGGACGAACGGCGAAGCGCGCATATGCGGTCAATACCCCGGCGATGCAAGGAAAAAATGGGCCTGCGCTGAAAATTTTTTGGGTCCGTGTTTCACAGAACCTTAATGGTCTTCGTCATGCGCCGATTTGTTCGGTCAGCACAGACAAATTTGTCTGCATCGCAGAAGCAGGCGCAGGTCGCGACGTCCCTTACGGCCGCAGAATTTGATCGAGGATTTGCTCTGTCTTCGACGGCTTCTTGGGTGGTGGCGCAGTTGCGGGATCTGCAGGTGCATCCTGCTGCGGCGTCGGCTCAGCAGGTGAGCCAGACGGCGCTGCTTTATCTCCACCCAGAAGACCTTTGAGCAGATCTTCGGCGTTCTTGCCTTTAAGCTGTTTGCCGATGTCTTTCACGGCGTCGAGCGCGCGGTCGGGATCGCTGAGCAGGCCCTTGAGATCGGGCGTGAAGCTCGGTTTTTCCCACGAGCCATGGACGCGAACCGGGATCTCCAGGCCCTTGCGGGACGCGTTGCCTCCTTGACCTGCAAGATCGCTGACGAGGCGCGGCTTGAGGGTGTAGTCCACCTTGCGCTCTGCGAGCATGACCTTCCCGGCGCCCGTCACGCGCAAGAGTGGGCTTAGCATGGTGAGGTCCGTGTTGGTGGCCACACCGCTCGCGATATTCCACGAGGAGGACAGCTCGCTGAAATCCGTCTTCTCGCTCGGAGAACTGGACAGACCGCCTAAGCGGCCCTGCCCAAGGTTGCGGAAGAGACCAGGAATGTTGACGCCGACGATAGCGCCATCGACGAATTTGAGGTTTGCTTTGCCGGTTAGCTTGCTGATGAGTTCCCGTTGCGATCTGCCTTGGCCAGCAACCGCGAGCGTCAGGTTGCCCTTACCAGACAGCCAGTCGAGGTCGGCGGCATCCTTGAGCAGCGGCAACGTCTCAACCGCAGAGAAACTGAGATCGGCGGTGATTTTTGGTGACGACGGCACGGTGGCATCCACCCCGATCACACCCTTGCCGGCACCCTGATAGAGTTGGACGTCTTGAAATGTCGATTTGAGAACCTTGCCTTTGAGGACAGCATGCAACTGGGTCGGTCCGACTTTAATGTCCTTGTAGCGCAGCCGACCCATCGCGAGACGCGCGTCCAGATCAAAGGCGTCGAGGGCTGACAGGTCATAGGGCTCTTCGCTCCAGCCGCCGCGTTGGGTGTAACCGCGCACTTGAGGGGCGGGAGCCTTCGCAGGTTGTGGAGGTGCCGTCGTCGCCGACTTCTTGCCCGCAGCCGGGGTTGTGCCGAGATCGGCGAGATACGTGTTGAGATCGAGGCCGGTGAGTTTGAGGTTGGCTGTAATTGAGGGGCGCGCGGCGCGGGCATCGACGGCAATGTCCCCCGTCGCCGTCTCACCATCGAGCGCGATCTTGGCTTCGTTCAAAGCGTATCGCTGTTCGGCCAATGCGAGCTTGCCCGTCACATCGAGCGGCCCGAAACCGGGCCCGTCCGGAAGAGCCGTACCGACCCAGCTTGCCAATCGCCTAATCGACGGCGTCTTCAACGCGAGCGTCCCATTTGCGGCGAGCGCCGAAGCGTAAGCAATCGTTCCATCATAGCTCAGATTCACCGGTCGGCCCTCGATGCGCGCTTTCAGCGCCACCGGCCGGCTGTCGGCAAGCTGCGCAAGTGTGGCGAGGGTTCCGTCGAAGGCGACTTTCTCACCATTCCAATTGAAATCGCCTTTGGCGCTGAGGGGGCCTGAGAGCGATGAAACGGCGATATCGCTATTGAGAGCGCTGACCTCGTGACGTGTGCCTGCAGATGCATACGTCACGTTGCCGCCGCGCAAAGTCAGAACACTCTCACCGGCCAAACTATCGGCCAATGCGCGCGGACTGACGCCCTGACCCGCCATCGCAATCCTGCCGCCGAGGCGCCCGCTTCCGGCGACGGCCTCCATTCCTGCAAGACGCGCGAGCGCCAAAAGCGAAAACCCGTCGATCTGGATATTGATGCCGGCGCTCGGAACCGGGACGCGGCCATCGATACTTGCAAACCCGTTTGCGCGGCCCTCAAAAGCCTGCAACTCGCGGAATGTGAGTTTGGCCACGCGGTCGGCGAGTTGAAGGCTGCCTTGCGCGCGGTCGATCACGACGGCTCCGTATCGGGTACGCAGCGCATCAAAGGTGAGGTCGGCATCCACGCCGGAGAGTGCTGAGACATCGATCGGTTCGTCGCTCAAGCCGAGGCGCTGTGTAAAACCGCGCACTTGTGGTCCGGTCGGCGTCTGTGGTTCCCGTTGGAGCAGATCTTCGATCGATTGCGGCGCAGCTTGTCCCGCAGCGGGTGCGTCGTTGGGAGCGGGCGGGGCGGGCGGTGGCGGTTGAGGCTCGGGGATCGGGGACGCCTGCACAGGGGTGCGGGGTGCAGATGGCGGGGTCGGCGGAAGTGCGGAAGGTAGGGCTGCGAGCAGCCGATCAAGGTTGAGATCGGCAACTTTCAGGTTCGCTTTGACGACCGGACGTGCGCTGCCGGTCGTCACCGCAACATCGCCGGTCGCTTCTGCGGCATCGAACTTCGCTCTGAGCCCGGTTAGCGTCGTCGTATCGCCGGACAGCCGCACGGTGCTGTGGATGTCGAAGGGTATGTTGCTGCCACTGGCCGGTACGGCCGCTCCGGTGAAGGACAGCAAGTGCGCGAGCGACGCGCCGCGCACGTCTCCCGTGCCTTCGATTGCGAGCTGGGGTGCGAGCGCCACGGTTCCGTCGTAGCGCAGCGTCAGGGGACGACCGTCGATTCGGGCCGCGAGCTTCATGGGCGCGCGCTCCAGCACGGCCCGCGCCGGTGCAAGCTGCAGGGCCAGATCGAGCGCTTCGGCTTTCCACGTTGCCCTGCCGGTCACATCGACAGGCCCATCGAGCCGCGGCATCGCAAGCTGCAGATCAATGTCGCTCACGGTTTCATTCGCGCCCGTGCGCCGATCCGCGTAGATCACCGTGCCCTTTTCGATGCGCACATTCGAGATGGCGAGTTGCTTGATCTGATGGTGCGCGCCCAATCCCGCGCCCGGCGTCCCGGTCGCGGAGGAGCCCGGCGCGAGGTCGACGGGCAGCGCATCGTTCGCGGTGGCCCGCTCGGAGGGAGTCGCCTGAGCAACACGCACACGCTGGTGCGCACTGTCGTCTTGTTTCAGGCTGGCGAAATCCCACGATGTTCGCCCCTGCTCGTCGACGAGCAGGTTGAAGCGTGGCTCCAGGAGATGGAGCCGCTCGATCGTCACCTCGCGCTTCAGCAGGCCGAGCAGACCGACGCTGACGGTCAACTCCTTCATTTGAACGAATGGCTCGCTGCTCATACCGGGCGGCGCAGAGAGCGCAACGTCGCCCATGGTCAAGCCAAGCGCCGGCCAAACGCGAAAAGAGGACGGGCCGGCGATGACGAGATCGCGCCCAGTGCGCGCCTTGACCTGTGCGATGAGCTGGCTGCGAATGAGTTTGTCAGGACCAGTTAGTACGACGAGGCCAATGCCAGCGGCGGCAAGCCCCACCAGGACAAGTCCGACGACCAGCAGGATTTTCAGCGCGCCACCGCCGCTGGATGTGTGGCGGCCGGGTCCCGAAGGCGGCGGGCCACCGCCCGGGCGACGCGGCGGGCCAGGCGGTCGTCCTCCAGGACCCCCTGTCCCCGACGGCCTTCGGTGCGCCGGCGATTGCTGCGCAGCGTGAGGGTGTGGTGTGTTGCCATAGGACGCAGGCGTTTGCGGGCCAGTGCCGTAATGGGGCTCATTCCACACTGCGCCGTGTTGAGGTGGCACGTGTGGTGCCGCCCCCCAATGCTGCGACGGACCCGGCAGTTGGGGTTCGCGGCGCCCATTATCTTGCTCCGCGGAATGAGCGCGATTGCGATAAGGCTCGGCTGGCCGTTGGGTGGACCGGCCTAGCGGCAGCGGCGGCGGGATTGGAGGGGGACGCTCAGTCATTCTCGCTCTTGCTCGTAGCTCGCTCGTGCTCGGTGCTGGCTCGCGCTCGATGCAGTCTCATCGTCGTGATGCGGTCGAGCGGCGCAATGCGGCACGGCTCAGGGGCCAGCAGCACAAATCTACAAATCCTCAGCGGTCCTGACCCTCAAATTTCGTGCTCGCTGACGAAGAAGACCTTTTTCCGCACAGACTGTTCCGCGGTTCCGTCTGTATCCAGGCCGACAACACAACGGCGTATGACGCGATTTGCTCGATTACGCACACAACCAGAGGCGGAGATTGTGGCCCGCTGATGACGGGCGAGGAATATAAATTCAAATTCAGAGCTTTGGCCGACTAAGCTTGCCGTCGTGCGGCCACCATCGTGCCCCATCCGCGCACAACGAATCATCTAATTACAACCTCTGGATGATTTAGCTGTCGCTCGTAATGGATCGACGATGATGATGACGCACCGTGTTGGGACGAGCACTCCGCATTCGGGGTTGTCGAACAAAGGCGATGTTACCTCCGCCGAGAGCCTGTTGCTCGTTGCGATCTTCGCGCTGAATGTCACCCTCAGCATGCCTGCTGCCGCGCGACCGGCGGTGAGTGAGGCGCTTGGGTCTGCGATCGTCATTGACGGGGATACGCTCGAAATCGGTTCCGAAAGAATACGGCTTGAGGGGATCGACGCACCAGAGGCGACGCAATCGTGCGCGCATCGATGGATTGGGACGTGGTCCTGCGGACAAGCGGCGACCAGAGAGTTATCCAAGCTCGTCGCCGGCACGGACGTCGTCTGTCGGTCGCAGGGCCGCGACAAGTACGGCCGAATGCTGGGCCGATGCGAGGCCAACGGTCTCGACATCAATGCCGAGATGGTTAAGCGCGGTTTTGCTTGGGCCTTCGTGAAGTATTCCAGCACATTCGTGGCCGAAGAGGCTCACGCGCGCCAAGCCGGTATCGGCATCTGGCAGTCGGCAAGCGAACCGGCCTGGGATTTCCGCGCCAAGCGTTGGCAAGTCGCGCAATCTGCGGCGCCGGAAGGCTGCGCAATCAAAGGCAACATCACCAACCGCGGGCGGATTTATCACATGCCCTGGAGCCCATGGTATGACAAGGTGCGCGTCGAGCCGGCGCGCGGCGAGCGCTGGTTCTGTTCCGAGACGGAAGCCGAACAGGCAGGGTTTCGCGCGGCCAACCCGGGGTGACCTGCTCGCGGCCGCAGCCCCATTCGACCACGGAAAGATTGACAGCGGACCGGATTCGGCTCCTACTTTTGCCGGTCTTTGTTCAAGTCACGTCACGCTCTTGAGGTTTCCATGAGCCGCAAGTTTCTGCAGATGTCGATGGCTGCATACCTGCTTGTGGGTCTCACAGGTGGCAGCGCGGCTTGGGGCGGTTCGGTCTGGGAAGAATTGAAGCCTCAAGTTTTCGGTCAGCGCGCGATCTTGAACGCTGGCGATGCTATCGCGCTCAATGCCCCGTATCGTCCGGACAACGTCATGCAGGTGCCATTGACGGCCGACGTGCGGTTGCCCGAGGGCGAGACGATCAAGGCCGTCTCCTTTATCGTCGATGAAAATCCCTCGCCTGTCGCCGCCGTGTTTCGATTGGGTGAAGGCCGCAACCGCGCGGTGTTGACGACCCACATTCGCTTGAACCAGCAGTCGGACGTGCGGGTGGTGGTCGAAACGGGCGACGGCCGGCTGCTCATGGCGGAGCAGCTGGTCAAATTCGCCGGTGGGCAGGCCTCGTGCTCGGCGCCTCCGCAGGGCGACCCGTCCGAATTCGCCGCCAACATGGGCAAGATGACCCTGGCGCTGCTTGGTCCAAAAGCCACTGCAACGCGCGAAATCCAGAAGGCCCACTACGAATTGAACCATCCCAATCACACGGGCATGGTGATGGATCAGATCACGCTGCACTACATCCCGCTGCTCATGGTTGAACGTGTGGAAATTTTTCAGGGCGACGATCTTGTCCTCACGATGGACGGGAGCATCACGCTATCGCAGAACCCAACGATCGGCTTTGATTTTCCAACCAATGGCGCAACGGAACTCAGGGTGCGCGCGCGCGATACTCGTGGTGCGACTTGGGAGAAGAAGTTTCCTCTTGGGCCGGGCAGCTGATCGTTCCGCGATTGTTTTTGCGAGAGATCGCATTCGAGCATGAAAAACGGCGATCCAATGTCTGGACCGCCGTTTCTGATGTCAAAACGAGCTAAAAAGCCAACAACGATTGCGGCCGGATATCTCCGGCAGCTTTGGCCTTTTCTCCTTAGGCCGCCTCGCTCAGAGGGGCGAGCTTGGCACTCACCTCCTCGATCTCGGCGATGTAATCGCTCCACTCCTGTTTGTCCTCATCGGACTGCTGGGGATCGGCGATCGATTCGCGAAGATCCGCAGCTGCCAGATTGAGGGCATAGATCAGGGTCTCGATCTCGTCCTCGGTCAGGTCGATCTGAGCCATCAAAGGGTCTCCACATCAGGTTGCCACACAAGACGCCTCGCTGGGACAATCCGGCGAATCATCGTGCGCAACGAAAACGATACGTGAGTCGCGGCGCGGCACACAGTCCGGCGCACCGCAAAAACGGCGTCCTTCGCTCGTTTTTGCGTGGCCAACTGCCCAAAATGTGCCTCAATCTGTGACCGCGGGGTGCTTCGCGCTCCCGTTGTCGGGGGTCCGTGCGGTTCGCCCGGCACGCGACGACCGTGGCGCCTTGAAATCGGGCCCGAGCACTGCCCCACGAGGTCGTGCGATCGCGATTGCGGTGTAGCCGGCAAGCGGTATGGCCGCGTGGCTGCGGGCTAGTCGCAGCGGGGCTGCGACCTCACCAAAGCGTTCGCTGAGAAGATCCCCGCGTGCGCGGCGTGCGAGTTCGACGTAGAGCGCGGGCTTCATCAGGAGGTCCGGCGGAGGCGGAGGCAAGTGCACGTAGCGCAGCCGTTCGTCGAGTTGGATGACCGGCAGGCGGCCCTTGAGATGGAGGTTGAGTTGTGCCGTGGTCGCATAGCTTGACGTGGCGATCCAGGAGGCCCCCTGCGCTTTGGCGAGGTCTTCGACCTGCCGTGCAAACTCGGGCCAGCCACGCAGTTGATGTGTCGGCTCTCTCCATTCGGCACGGACGATGAGAGGGTAAGCGGCGTGCAGGTAGATGGCACCGGTCATGACAAAGCCGATGGCGAGGGCAGCAAACTG
>JAKALI010000103.1 GCA_021813195.1 Pseudomonadota bacterium | reverse complement strand
GATCTCACTGCAGCCGACGATGTCTCGTCAGGTCGAGGCAGGAGCGCAGCGCTGCGACTGCGGATCTTATGCCCTCGAAAACACTGCCTCGGACGTGTTGCAGATATGCGTGCAGCCCGCTGAGGCCAGCCACCGCGCTTTGCCGCTTGACGCCGCCCGGTGCGGCTCGACCACGTGGCCAGTACGAGAGATGCTCTCGAGCTGCAACACTGGCGGCAAGATGCGCCAGCACGCCACGAGGATCGATGCCCGCCATGGCCGTGTAAGCGACAACCAGCCGTTCCGTAATCGGCCACGGCGGCAGGCGGTTGACTTCTCCCTTCTCGAGCGCAACGATGACATCAACGGGAACCTTGAGGCGCCACGCCACGTCGACTTCTGAAAGTCGCAAAAGCTGCCTCAAATCACGAAAGAGCTCTGCAATAGCTGCATCCGTACCGGTCATCGCCGGCGCGCGATCGCGGTGTTGATGACGCTGAGGAGCGTAGCTGCCCCCCGTAATGGCGTGATGAAGGAATTTGAACGCAGACGCACCTTGCAGCTGCCGATCGACACGCATGACCATCAACGCTCACAAAAACGCATGCACACTTGTACTCCCGCCTGCGCATCATGGGGCCGAACTTGCCCTCGTCGCCTCGGAATACGACGGTGAGAATCCTTGAAGAGTGCTCGTTTGTCAAAGGACGAATTCGAGATAAGCGGACGATCCGCGTGACGTCGCAGGTGAGCCCTAAACCTCGATATTCTGCTCTGCCGCAAACTGCTCAAGGACTGGGCGCAGGGAACCTTTGCCAGCGTACAGATACTCCTGCACACGCAGTGTCACCCGATGACAGTCGAGAGCCAGAATCATTGTTTTGACCGGTCCGATGGAAGCCGGCGCCATCGAAATGGAACGGAAACCCAATCCGATCAGCGCCATCGCCTCGAGCGGGCGGCCGGCCATTTCCCCGCACAAGGTCAGCGGCGTGGCGTGACGGTTACAAGCCAACACGATTTCCCGCAGCACGCGCACGGGGGCGAGCGACAAAGCATCGAAGCGACTGCCTACGCGCGCGTTGGTGCGGTCAGCCGCAAATAGGAATTGCATCAAATCGTTCGACCCGACCGAGACAAAATCGACCTTCGGCAGAAGATTATCGAGATCGAAAATGAGGCTTGGAACTTCGATCATGGCGCCAACCAGCAACCGCGATGGTGCGGGAATGCCCCGGCGCGCCATGATATCCTGTTCGCGCGCGATCTGCGCCCGCACCAAATCCATTTCTGCCGGTTCTGAGACCATCGGAATCATGATGCGCAATTCACGCCCTGCCGCGGCATGCAGAAAGGCGCGCACCTGCGTGCGGAACAGCGCGGGCCGGTCCAGCGACATGCGGATCGCACGCCATCCGATTGCGGGGTTTTCTTCCTTCATTTGACGCAGATACGGCAACACCTTGTCGCCGCCGATGTCGAGCGCTCGGAAAACCACCGGCTTGTCTTTTGCCTCGTCCAATACCGACCGATAGGTCTGCAGCTGTCGCTCGTGACGAGGAAACGTGCGCGATAGCATGAACTGCAGTTCGGTACGGAACAGCCCCACGCCATCGGCCCCCGACTCCACCAAGTGCGGCATGTCGACAAGGAGGCCGGCATTCATGTGGAGATCGATCTTGACCCCATCGCGCGTGATCGCGGGAACATCGCGCAGCGCCTCGAACTGCTTCTGACGTCGCGCCCGGAAGCGGGCTTTGTCGGCATATGCGTTAACAACATCAGGCTGCGGGCGGATATGCACCTCCCCTGACAGGCCATCCACGATGACCGAGTCGCCACTGCTGACGCGCTCCACCACGCCCTGAGCGCGCGCCACCGCTGCAATACCCAGCGCCTTGGCGACAATCGCAACATGACTTTGCGGACTTCCATCTTCGATCACAAGACCGCGCAAGCGGGTGCGATCATAGTCGAGCAGTTCCGCAGGTCCCATGGTGCGCGCAATGAGGATAGCGTCACTGGGCATCTGCGCCGGATCGATGGGGCCGCCCGAGCGTCCGGCGAGAATGCGCATCAGCCGATCGGACAGATCATCGAGATCGCGCTGACGTTCGCGCCAGAATGGGTCGGGCTGATGCAGCATCCGTGCTCGTGTCATGTTTTGGACGCGCTCGACGGCCGCGTCGGCTGTCAACCCGCTGCGCACCGCTTCATGGAGGCGGCGCTCCCAGCCTCTGTCGTGGGCGAACATGCGATAGGCTTCCAGCACATCGCGATGTTCTCCGGCTCCCGACAAATGCTCGTGGGACAAGAGTTCGTCGAGCGAGGCTCTGAGCTCGGCGATCCCATTTTCGAGCCGGCGTAATTCTTCGGCCGGATCGTCCGCCATGAGCTTGGTGACAACAATCCTGGGTTCATGCAGAACCGCGTGCCCGAGCGCCAAACCTTCGGAAATGGACTGGCCCTCGATTACCGCCGACAGCGAGCTTGAGATTTCCAATGCGGCAGCCGTGCCCGCAACGGCGCCCGAGACAAGCTGTTCAGCGACGACCATCGCGGTCGACTCGAGGACTTCGACGTCTTCGTCGGAATAGACTTTGGAGGTCCGGTTCTGCACGACGAGCACGCCCAGCACTTGCCCAGAGCGCTGAATGGGCACTGCCAGCAGGGAATGGTAGATCTCCTCACCCGTCTCCGGCCGGTAGGAAAAGGCCGGATGCTGGGAAGCCTCCGGTTCATTGATTGTGATGTTGAGTTCCGCGCAACGGCCGACGAGACCTTCGCCCCGATTGAGACGGGTGGCGTGAACGGCCGATCGATTGAGGCCCTCCGTAGCGAAGAGCTCCAGCGAGCCGTCCTGACGCTTCAAATAGAGCGAGCAAACATCGGTCACCATCACGCCGGCAATCTGGCGCACGATGCGATCGAGACGCTCCTGGCCTTCGCCCGTGGAGGCCATGATGTCCCGCAGCCGCCGCATAATGATGCGCAGCGCTGGTTCGGACGACATCACTCGGGGCTCGTCCCCGCGTCTGGTGACCATGTGCGTGCCGAGGGTTCCTAGTGTCCGCTTCGGTCTAAAGCTTAGGGCATGCAAGTATCGTGCGATCGCAGGCGCGGCGGATCAGGTCTCGCAGCTTCCCACGGATTGCCGTCTGGATCGGCCTCAATTCACCCGGTTATTCGGAATCGAGGTCGAATAACGTATGAAGCGTGCGCACTGCCAACTCAGCGTACGCCGCATCGATCAGCACGCTGATTTTGATCTCGGACGTCGATATGGCAAGGATGTTGATGCCTTTTTCGGCAAGCGCCTTGAACATTTTTGCGGCAACCCCGGCATGGCTGCGCATGCCGATGCCGATCACCGAGATCTTGGCGATGCCCGACGAGCTCACGACATCGAAGTAGCCAATGTCCGCTTTTGCTGCCTCGAGCACCGCCAGGGCGCGATTGAGTTCTGCAGACTGGACGGTGAACGTCATGTCGGTCGCCTTGCCATCGGCGGCGACGTTCTGGACGATCATATCGACGTTGATCGAAGCTTCCGCCAGGGGGCCGAATATTCGCGCGGCAACACCGGGCTTATCATCGACTTTGAGCAGCGTGATCTTCGCTTCGTCCCGGGCGTATGCGATCCCACTTACGACTTGCTGTTCCACGATCTCGTCCTCGCTGCAAATGATCGTCCCGATCTTATCCAGATTTTCAAGCCGGAAGGGCTCCATGTCCTCAGGCGCCACGAAACTCGACAGCACGCGCGTGCGCACGCCATGCACCATCGCGAGCTCGACCGAGCGCGTCTGGAGGACTTTGGACCCCGAAGAAGCCATCTCGAGCATTTCTTCGTAGGACACCTTGCTCAAGCGGCGGGCTTTGGGAACGATGCGCGGATCGGTCGTGTAGACCCCGTCGACGTCGGTGTAGATGTCGCACACGTCCGCGTTAAGTGCGACGGCCACGGCCACGGCACTCGTGTCCGATCCACCTCGGCCGAGTGTTGCGGCGCGCTGTGCGCTCGACTCAATGCCTTGAAAGCCCGTGATCACCGCCACCTCGCCAGCATCCAACGCGTTGCGCAGTCGCTCGGCGGGAACGTTCAAAATACGCGCGGCCCCATGCGCCGCGCTGGTCTCAATTGGGATTTGCCAGCCCGTCCAGGAGCGCGCCTTGACGCCCATCGCCTGCAGCGCGATGGCTGTCAGACCGGCCGTCACCTGCTCACCCGAGGCCACGACCGTGTCGTATTCCCGCAAATCGTGCAACGGCGAAGCTTCGTTGACCCAGGCCACCAGCTGGTTGGTCGCACCCGCCATGGCCGACACGACCACAGCCACCTTGTTGCCGGCATCCACTTCTCGTTTGACGTGCCGCGCCACGTTGCGGATGCGCCCCACGTCGGCCACCGACGTGCCCCCGAATTTCATGACAACGACGGCCATTGCTGCTCCGTATCCGATCCACGCAGGCGCGCGGCCGGATCTCCCCTTTATTTCTTTTCACGTTGCCCGGCAGATTCGGTTGACAGGCGTCAATTCCAGGCTTGGCTTCGCGCCATCGGCATCCGCCGCCAGCGGCGGCAGCCCATACGGAACTAGGATGGCCTGAATTCGGCGACCTCATACTGGCAACAGTTGCGATCCGCAACCATGCTCTCGCCGCATTGACAGCCGGACCGATCGCGCGCCTCATTGTGCAATGCAGCCACCGCCCTACAGCACAGCCCGCCCAAACCTCGACCCCGCCGAAATCGACCGCTTTCAGCGCATGGCCTCGGAATGGTGGGACGAACGAGGAAAATTCCGCCCGCTCCACCAGTTGGGGCCAGCGCGATTGAGCTTCATCCGGCAGACCCTCGCCACACATTTCGGTCGGCACGCAAAAAATTTGAAACCCTTGTCCGGTCTGCGGGTCCTCGACATCGGATGCGGCGGCGGTCTCGTCGCCGAACCCATTGCCCGCATGGGTGCCGCCGTCACAGGAATCGATCCTGGCGCCGACAATATTGCTGCGGCGCGGGCGCACGCCCGCCAGGAGGGCATCGACATCGACTACCGCGCGACCATGGCCGAGGAGTTGGTGGCGCAGGGCGAGATGTTCGACGCAGTCGTCTGTCTGGAAGTCATCGAGCACGTCCCCGATGTGCCGGCATTTTTGAAGACGTGCGCCAGTCTCGTGCGGCCAGGCGGCGTGCTGATCCTCTCTACGATCAACCGCAATCTCAAATCCTACGCGCTTGCCATCATCGCGGCAGAATACATTCTGGGTTGGCTGCCGCGCGGAACGCATCAGTGGGAGCGGTTCGTTACCCCCGAGGAACTCACGGGCTTCCTCACCGCCGCCGGCCTCACAGCGCCCCGATTCGAGGGACTGATCTACGACCCCTGGCGTGACACGTGGTCACTCTCAAACGACATCGACGTGAATTACCTCGCGGCGGCGACGCGGCTGGATATCGCAGTCGCCGCCGATATGCGAGGACGGAAGCCGTGATCTCAGCTTGATGTTATGGCAGCTACGTTGGCATGCAGATGCCGCACGAGATCGGGATCGAGCTTCAAGCGCGTCGCCAGCAAGCTAAGATACGCCTTTTCTGCGGGGCCCTCCGGGTCGACAACGAGCAGCGACGCGGCGTAAATTTCGGCGGCCTCCTCAGGTGTGCGCGCCAACGCGGCAACGGCATTAAAATCAAGGGGTCGCGCCAGCTCATCCTCGATGAGACGACGCAGATCGGCTCCCAATTCAAGCGTGGCAAGCTGCTTCGAGATGCGCTCGCGCTCGACATCCGTGATGTGACCATCGGCCTTGGCGGCCGCCACCATCGCGCGCAACAACCGGCCCGATAGGCTTTCCGCAGCGAGCGGGTCGGAAGGAAGGAATGGTGTACCCTCCGGTGAGGGCACCTCGATCGGCGCACCGCTGCCGGCGGCCGGGGGAGCCTTGCCCGCCTGCCAGTCGCGATAGGCCTTATAAGCTAAGCCGCCGACGACTGCCGCACCGCCGAGCTTCAACGCCGAACTGGCGATTTTTCGCGCCCCTTTGCCGCCCAGCAGCAGGCCTGCCAGACCGCCTGCAATCGCACCTGTCGCGAGCCCGGCTTTGCCCTCCAGAAGCTGGCCCAAATCAAATTGTGAGGACTGGCCCGGCTGAGTTTGCTGCGCGTTGGCGCCGGCATCTGCCCCTCCCTGGTTGAGGATCTGATCCAACAGCGACTTTGCCTGCTCAATCATCGGCTAAGCTCCAAAATTTTAACCAACCGGCAAATGGGGCGGCGCTGGAGCAAATCAAGACGTGCGCGGATCGGAGCCGCGATCACAAAATCGAATGGCGAGGCGAAAAAACATGTCGCAGATTGGTGGAATAATCGTCGATGGTTACATGGCGGGCGCGGCGGCGGCAGCCGGACTGATCGCGCTCTTGTCGACCAACAGCCACGACAAGTCTCTCGAGATGGTCATGCCGAGTATTTTTGTTGCCGGACCCATGGGCGCGATTTTGGGCCTTATGCTCGCAATCCTCACTGCGCGTGTGGTCACAACCACAAAATCCTAAGCCGCAGCCGTGGCAGATCAGCTGGTTCCCAACTGCTGCATCATGAAGCTCGCAACACGGAGCAGATCCGCATCATCTCCTGCCCGACCTACGAGTTGCACGCCCAGCGGGAGATCATCGATTGCCAACAGCGGGACGCTGATGGCTGGAAGTCCCAGATAAGTCCAAAGAAAATTGAAAAGCGGTGATCCCGTGGAGGCGAGGCCCATCGGGGCGACGCCGGGGGCTGCCGGGGTTACGATTGCATCATACATTTCTAGGATCGGCTCGAGCGCGTTCTGGAGCGTCTCGCGCCGGGCCAAGGCGTCGTTATATTCCGCGTCGCTGACCTTTCGTCCTTCGCTGACAACCTCTTTCAGTTTCGCGCTGACGAGTTCGGAATTGGCCTCCACGATCGGTCCATAGTTGCGCGCGATATCGCGAAATTGCACCGCGCGCTGGAGTCCACCTGTGTCCGCGAACACAGCGGGCAACTCGACTTCCGTGATAATCTGCCGATTTCTCTCCGCCATCTCCAGGAATGCGGCGCGCATCCCCTCGTCCCCCTGCGGCCACGACGGCGTGCGTACGAAAGCGAGACGAAGGGATCGCCGCGACATATCGACGTCGATCGGGTGAGCCGACAGAACGCTCGTAAGGATTGCGACGTCCTCAATATCGCGCGCATACCCCCCAAGCGTATCGAGTGGGGGGGACTGCGCAAGGACACCATCGAGCGGTATCATCCCAAATGTCGGCTTGAACCCGACCACCCCGCAGTATGATGCCGGACGCAAGATTGAGCCGGCCGTTTGCGATCCCAAGGCAAGCGGGACGTGGTGATCGGCGACGCTCGCCGCCGAACCCGATGACGATCCGCCCGGCGTTCGATCAGGATCAACGGGATTGCGCGTCTTGCCAGGCCCATAGAAGGCGAGTTCCGTCGTCACCGTCTTGCCGAGGATAATCGCGCCTGCCGCACGCAGTCGCCGCACGACCTCGGCATCGCGCTGTGGTCTGCGACCAGCGAACACACGCGTTCCGTACTCGGTGGGCAGATCTTGGGTATCGATGATGTCCTTGATGCCGACAGGAATGCCGTGAAGGGGCCCAAGGGTGCCACCTGATTTTCGCACGTCGTCGGCGACCTGAGCCTGCCGCAAGGCGGATTGCGGATCGAGATGAGCCCACGCACCCACCAATTGCTCCCGGTCCTGGATACGCTCCAAACACGCACGCACCAAGTCCGTTGAAGAAATCATCCCATCCGCGATAGCTCGTCGCGCCTGTGTTGCTGTCAATGTAAAAAGTTGTGTCATGCTTCACCCGTCAAAGCCCAGGCGATTTGCGCGATTTTTACCGCAGGCGCTAATACATTCCGATTTCGGGCGACGGGCGTCAAACTCCATCCGTACCTGCGCCAATGGGCGCGATGCTGGACCATCTGATCCCTTGACGCGCCTGCGTCCTTGTCCCAATAGCTCGCACTTCACGGTGCATCGGGAATAGCCTTCACGGCGCGACCGCCGGAACGGGGTCCGCGAATATGCGGCGCGGGCGGGGTCAGTCGTACTCGCATTCCAAGTTGCGCCACGCCTGCTCTCAAAGGACGCACCATGACCGCAAGCCCACGCCGACCCGGACGCCATTTCCTGCAAATCCCTGGCCCCACACCGGTGCCTGAGCGCATCTTGTCGGCGATGTCGCGCCAGATCCTCGATCATCGCGGGCCTGAGTTCCAGGCGCTCGCGAAATCGGTGCTCTCGCGCATCAAGACGGTCTTCAAGACCAAAAACCCTGTCATCATCTTCCCCTCGTCGGGAACGGGCGCATGGGAAGCTGCGTTGACCAACACGCTTTCGCCTGGCGACCGGGTTTTGATGGTCGAGACGGGTCAATTCGCCGTGCTGTGGAAACAAATGGCGGACCGTCTAGGCCTCGCTGCGGACGTGATCCCGACCGACTGGCGCATTGGGGCAGACGCGAACCTCATCGAGGCGCGCCTGCGCACTGATACGGACAAAACCTTCAAAGCCGTGTGCGTCGTTCATAACGAGACCTCCACCGGGTGCTGCTCGCGCATCGACGAGATCCGCAAAGCAATCGATGCAGCGGGGCATCCGGCACTCCTGATGGTCGATACGATTTCAGGACTGGCGTCAGCGGATCTGCGACATGATGAGTGGGGCATCGATGTCACCGTTGCCGGTTCACAAAAGGGCCTCATGCTGCCTCCGGGGCTGTCGTTTACCGCCGTCAGCGACAAGGCGCTGGCTGCGAGCAAGACTGCGAAGCTGCCACGCGCGTTTTTCAATTGGGACGACATGCTCGCCATGAACGAGCAGGGGTTCTTTCCCTACACACCCGCGACGGGCTTGCTGTTTGGCCTCTCCGAGGCAATCAATCTGATCCACGAGGAGGGACTCGAGGCAGTCCTTCAGCGTCATGAACGGCTGGCCGGCGCAACCCGCGCGGCCGCTCGCGCATGGGGGCTCGAAATCAATTGCCGCGAGGACAAGTATCATTCGCCGGCTGTGACGACGCTACTCATGCCAGACGGGCACAACGCTGACGCCTTCCGCAAAGTCGTGCTTGATACGTTCAACATGTCACTCGGTACCGGCCTCAACAAGCTCGCGGGCAAGGCGTTCCGTATCGGGCACCTTGGCGATACGAACGAATTGACCGTGCTTGGTGCACTGACCGGCGTTGAGATGGGACTGAAACTGGCGGGCGTTCCGCATCGCAAAGGCGGCGTGGATGCGGCGATGGCCTATTTCGCCGATGCGCTCACTCCGGCAAAGGCAGCGGCGGCCTGAGACCGCCGCTGGGGTTCACCTCAACGGTAACGTCATCGAACAGCATCCCCGCGGAAAATAATGTTCCGCGGGGATTTGAATTTTTTGCTGGCTACGGTGTTGCGGGCTATCGGTCAGCGGAAACGTCAACCTGCCCTCAGGCGCGGCGACCTCGCCGCCAGTCAGGGCCGCAGTCCGGCCAGAGTGATTTGCATCTGGCAGCGGCGGCCAAGCTGCAAGAACTTGCGCGCGACGCAGCTCTTGACCTTCGCGACGGTCGGGTTCTCATCGATGCACAATTTGCGCACGTCGGCTTCACACGCCGCGCGCAAGGCCGGTGTGACCTCCGGAGGCAACTGAATCTCTTCACTCCACACTGCCGACGCCGACGAAACCGCCATCAGACCCGCAGCCACAACCACCTTCATGATCGACCCCCTTTTCGTCTTATCCGTGTTGCGTGCACCATGCCGGGCAGGCCCAAAGAAGGCAAAAGCGGGGCGCGGCGACAGTTAACCGCGGAACAAAATGTGGATAGACCTTCAACGGTCTCTGATGCACCCGCATCACCAAGCCCGCATTTCGAGGTCGCATTAGCGCGAGCGTGCGTCAGAGATTTGACGGCTTGGACCTCGCACCTTCACGGATTT